>NZ_BAAIYG010000024.1:0-78438 GCF_057543335.1 Brevibacillus sp. YAE8 | reverse complement strand
GGTGACTTCCTCCTTTTGGGCGTTTTTGGTTTGGTCACCGAAAAACTTCTCCAAATTGGGGTGAAGTCCCTTTTTTATCCCTAGAAATCCTTGTGTCTCAAGGGCTCAGATTTCTGCAAAATGCTCAGTTTTAGTAAACAATAAACATAATTGTAAATATTTTCTTGATAGAATCCGATAACTATACCACACGATTGAAAACGTTTTTTGAAAATAACGAAAATAAAATCGATAGGTGTCGGGATACAAACGGACAATGCTGAAGGGATTCGATATGGATGGGTCCAAATAACGTCTTCCACCTTTTCAGAAACGCAAACTATTTGAAACTTTTTCTCGCAGAATTTACTTCGCAACCGGGAAATGTCATCGGGATTATGGCGATCACATTTTATTTGCTTGATAAATTTAGCCAACAACCGTACTACACTACCATGAAAGACATGATGCATGCCGCACCCGCATTGGTCGTTTTTCTGTTTATCGGCGTTTTTGCGGATCGCTTTGACCGTCAGAAAATAGCCGTCCATTGCGATCTGATTCGCGCATTTCTCACTGTATGTCTAATGATTTGCATTTGGTACGATTCGCTTGCCTTCATTTTTTTAGCCATTTTTCTCCGAAGTGCTGTAGGGAAATTTTTTCCTCCCGCCCAAAGTGCAATCATTCAAGGCGTACTATCAAAAGAAGAATATCCCCTTGCCGCTGGATTAAACTCTATGCTCGGAAGTGTATTTTTGCTTTTCGGGAGTGGGATCGGCGCGGTAGTCTATTGGAATTTGGGAGTCCAAGGTGCATTTTTGCTGGACTTCATCTGCTTGTTGATTTCAGCCATGCTCATTTATTCGTGCAAAATCGAGCTATCTGTTCGGAAACCGAACGGGAGCACCGATTGGAAAGGACTACATACAATTAAAGCACTGTTCACGGATTTTATTGAGGGGGTAAAATACATTGTTTACGATCGGGTGTTGCTGCTGCTAACGCTTGGTTCTGCCATACTGGGAGTAGTCAATGGAGGAATAGGAATCATTCCTATTTTTATAATGAAATACAAACTGTCTCCCCATTTCTACGAGGAAATGTCCGTAATCGAAACGATCGTTTTCGGAATCGGCATCTTGCTGGGAAGTGCGCTAAGCCCCAAAGTTACGAAGAGAATCAAACTGTACATGGTATTGACTTTCAGCCTGATTTTCTCGGGAATCTTCGTCATCCTCGCAGGCTTGTCCCCTACGATTGTTCTATTCTTGATTTTTCACTTTTTCTTTTCCGTTGCTGTGGCGTTTATTAACATTTCTTTTTATGGATGGATACCGCAAATGGTGAATCCGAACATGATGGGAAGATTTCGGGGGATTCTTGACCCCGTATCGAGTTTGTTTCAGTCTCTGTCTCTGGCCTTTATTGCTTGGACTTTCCCGTCTATGCTTCGCATTGAAATGCTCTTTGGCGTCGTTGGCGGAGCAATGCTGCTTTTAGGGATGCTATATCTTTTTACAATCCCTTCATTCGTACAAACGAAAGAAGAAAAGTACGAAGTTCCATCCTAACGGTAAAATACGATCCGGCTATTGGAAAACTTGGCTGCCCCAAGCCGTGGGTCCAGCCAAGTTGGCCTTATACTGGATGAGCTGGATCAGAATCTTATCCATTCTTAAACTTATGGACAAAAAAGCTTGCCGCCTTGGGCAAGCTTTTTTGCTTCCTTGACCTCTCTTCTTTACAGCAAAGTCGAGCCGTCCACCACTGCTTGCGCGTCCTCGCGCGTGATGAGCACCGCCCGCGCCTTGCCTCCGCTCTGTCCGGCGACGTAGCCGTCTGCCTCCATCATTTCGATCAGGCGCGCTGCGCGGTTGTAGCCGACCCGGAAGCGGCGCTGCAGTCCCGATGCCGAAGCCTGGCCTTGTTCCGCCACAAACAGGAGCGCCTCCATGTACAGCGGATCGTCGCCCACATCGTAGGATTGCACCTGCTGCTCCAGGTCTTCCTTGCTGAAAAGGTACGCCGGCTTTCGCTGCTTCTTGATCGTCTGCGTAATTCTTTCGATCTCGTCGTCGGAAACAAAGTTGCCCTGCAAGCGCACAGGCGTCGTGCCGCTCTCCAGAAACAGCATGTCCCCTCTGCCCAGCAATCGTTCTGCCCCGGACTGATCGAGAATCGTGCGCGAGTCGACCTGGGAGAATACGGCAAACGCCAGGCGCGTCGGCACGTTTGCCTTGATATTGCCCGTGATGACGTCCACGGACGGGCGCTGGGTCGCGAGCAACAAGTGAATGCCGCAGGCGCGTGCCTTTTGCGCGATCCGGATGATGCAGTCCTCCACGTCTTGCGGAGAAACCATCATCAGGTCTGCCAGCTCGTCGATGATGATGACGATATACGGCAACTGGTCGTCTGTCGTCTGGTTGTAGCGGTCAATATCCCGCACACCTGCGTCGACGAACAAAGCGTAGCGCTTTTCCATTTCCTCGACGGCCCATTTCAGCGCCGCTGTCGCCTGCTTGGCCTCCGTCACCACAGGCGTCACGAGATGCGGCAAATGGTTGTACGGTGCCAGCTCGACCATTTTCGGGTCGATCAACAGCAGTCTGACTTGCTCCGGCGTCGCCTTGTACAGCAGGCTGACAATGATCGAGTTGATGCAGACGCTTTTCCCCGATCCGGTCGAGCCTGCGATCAGGCCGTGCGGCATTTTTTTGATATCGGCAATAATCGGCTCGCCGCCGATGTCCATGCCAAGCGCCACGGCCAATGGCGATGGATGCTGCTGAAATTTTTCCGAGCCGATGATTTTCTCGATCAGCACGGGCCGGCTCGCCAAGTTCGGCACCTCGATCCCGATGGCGTTGCGGCCTGGAATCGGCGCCTCGATGCGAATGTCCTTGGCTGCCAGATTCAGCTTGATGTCGTCGATCAGACTGGTAATTTTGTTCACCTTCACCCCTGGGGCCGGCTGCAGCTCGAAGCGCGTGACAGACGGGCCTTTGACGATGCCGACGACGCTCGCGCTGACGTTGAAGTTGGATAAAGTCTCTTCCAAAAGCAGCTTTTGCAGTTGCGTATGCTCATCGTCGTCATCGCTTATCGGCGGGCTCGGATTGAGCAGCGCAAGCGTCGGCAGGCAATACGGCGGCTCCTGGCTATCCGCTGCGGCTGGTGGCTGCGGCTGAGAGTGAGGGCCGGGGGATGGGGTGGTTGCCGCACCTGGGGCGCTTGGAGTACTTGCTGTACCTGGCGCACTTGGCGTCACCAATCCAGGCGCTGGCTGCGCTGTGCCCTCATCTTTTTGCCCGGCGCTTGGCAGTTCGGTCACTGGCGGTAACGGCCTTGCGATCTGTGCCTGCAAAGCGTCTGGGGCAGCAGCCTCGGAAACCGAACTCGCCGCCTGCGCCGCAGCAGAAGCTTCCACCTCGGCATCCGGCATGGCCCGCGCCAGCAGGCGATTGACGTCGTATGTGTAGGCTGGCGCCTGCTTTTCTTCTTCAGCGGAAACGGGCACATTGTCGCTGTTGATTGGACGGACCGTGTCGCTGCCGCCGGACGGAACAGCAGGTTGGGCGGCTTCGCCTTCCTGAATGCGCTCGTAGGCAGCCGTTATGCCTTCCTCGATCCCAGTGCGCACAACGTCGCCAAGCGCTGCGACCAGCATTTGCTGTGTTGCGGTTTGGCTCGGTTGCTCCGGATAGGTTGGTCGCTCCGAATCGTTTGGTTGCTCTGCTTGCTGCTCTGGCCGCGATGGGAGTGCCGCTTCTCGTCGTGCCCCCAGCGGGGACTCGGGTGCTATGAGAGGGGAAGTCTCCCCACTTGCTTCCGCTTCGTGCAGCTCAGGGACCATTTCCACAGTTGCTTCGGGTTCTTTCGCTGTTTCTGCCGCTGCTTCTGCCGCTGCTTCAACTGCTTCCGTTATTTCGGATGCTCCAACCGTTTCGGTCGATCTGGCTATTTGCGCTGCCCCGGTTGTTTCCGGTTCGCCAACGTCGTCCGCTGCGCCAACTGTTTCTGTTGCACCAGCAGTTCCCGTTGCGCCAACTGTTCCGGCAGCTCCAGCAGTTTCCGCTGCGCCAACTGTCCCGACTGCTCCAGCAGTCTCCGCAGCTCCAGCAGTTTCCACTGCTCCCACTGCCTCCATCGCTCCACCAGTTGCCGCGGCTCCCGTCACACCTATCACTCCGGCCGCTGCCATTGCTTCTCCTTCCAGCAACTCGGCCCCATTTTCCAAACCACCCACTACTTCGCCACACTGCTCACTCGCGCTGCCAAAATCGGCCGCGGCCCTCGCTCCACTTGTTGCGCCTGCCACACTGCCACCTTGAAGCGCTGGTTCCTCACCCTTGGCTGACACGGCTTCACCCGTTTTCACTTCTTCTACCTCTACGCGCTCTGCGCGCCCATACAGCTTTTCCGTAACAGCCCTATCCTGCACAAAGACACGACTTTCTCCTTCCACAACTCCTGTCTCCCCAACCGCAAGCGACTCCGCTTCTTGCCGCAGGCGGACACGCTCCTGCTCTGCGCCCCCCAACTCCCGGAACTGCACCGCAGGCTTGTCCAACGCATCTTGCTCTGATTCCACAACTGCCGCAGCGGCCGCTTGCGCTTCGGCTTCCGCCACCACGTCCGCTTGCCGCTCAAACGACCGGGCGGTACGATCCGCCTGCCCGTTGCCGCTCTCCGCTTTTCCATCCATCTCAATGACGGATTTGCCGCCGCTGGCATTTCCGTCAGTCTCCCTATCCTGCGCCACCGTTTTCTGCTCAGGAAAATACCGCTCGCTAATTTCCTGTTCCCACTGCTTGATCTGCTGCAGATGCTCTTCCTGCTCCAGTCGCGGATACACCACTCCCCCCGTTGTGTGGATGCGGTGCTCCGCCTCGCGTGTAGACGGGGTGATCTTGCCGTAAACAGGCGAGACGATCTCCGACGGGCGGTACGCCTTCTTTTCCTGCGGCGTCAGCGAAGTGCGCTGCGCGCTTTCCGTCTGTCTGGCTGGCTGCCGACGATGGCTGTCGCGCTTGTGCTCGGCAGAGACAGCCGGCTTTCTGTCTGCGAATGTCTCCGCCTGCTTTTCCGGCACCTGTTCATCGCGCGGACGAAGCGTGTCCCGCGCACTCGCTCCCCGCTCGCGCGCAGCCGACTGGGCGCGCACGGCGTCGTCTGCTGCCTGCTGGTTCCTTCTTTCTTTTCGCCTGTTCTCCAAATAGTCGTCCGGCACGACAGGAAAGCGAAACTGGCGCTCCCTGCGCGGACGCACATCGTCTATATTGCGATTATTCACCCGTTCTTTCGGGTAAATGCTTTTTGTCTTCGCCTGGGGCTGACGGGGTGCGGGGCTTGCAGGGGGACTTGCCGCTGGACGCCCTTCCACTGTCTCTTCATGCTCTTCTTCGCCCTGAAAAAATTTCATCAGCTTTTGAAGCCACAACCACATGCTGCAACGTCCTTTCTTTGCTAACCATCTATTCCCTCTCATCTTACCATGAAACAAGCGGCGATTTAGGCCGATTGTGATTTTTTTCCGTATTTGCGAAACCTTTTCTTTCTTTGGACGTAATAGATAGAGGGAACAAAAACAAATACATAGGGGAGGAACACACATGTGGAAAAAGGGGAGCGCCCTGCTGCTCGCGGGGATGCTGGTACTGACAGGATGTGCTGGTGAAGCTTCACTGGTGCGCGATTCTATCGTGGCATCCATTGATAAACCAAACTACGATTTCCAAGGAACCTTGAAGCTGACAGGCGACGTAGACAAATTGCCGGAAGCTTTCGGGGAAGCGACACCGGACAAACAGGGACAAGCGATCTTGTCTGCCATGAAAGCGGGCGTGACTGTAAAAGGATCCCAGCTCGATCTGAAAAATGCGAAGGTTCAGTTTGAAGTGAACGACGACAAGGTACTGCGCGACAACAAGCTCTGGACTGGCGACAAAAAAGCGTCCGTCGAGCTGGTAGTCAGCGATGACAAAGTATTCGTAAAATCTCCGCTCGACAGCAAATACTTGCTGATCGACGCGAACGCTTCCGGCGCTCTCACTGGCGTGAACGGAAACGACAAGGTGAACCCTGCCAAGCTGAAAGAATACCAGGACAAAATGAATCAGTTGACGCTGGACTTCATCAAAAAATACGTGGGCAAGTACGGCTACAAGCTGGCTGACGCGAAAAACCTCGGCATCGAAACCGTCACGCTGCCTAACGGCGAAAAAGTAGAAGCGACTCACGTAACGGTGAAGATCGACGCCAAAGAACTGGTGAAAATGTTCTTCTTCACAGCCAACGACGCGGTAGCGAGCCAGGACGTAAAAGCGTTCGCAATCGACATGATGGTTCTGACCAACTCCCTGACCGAAGAAATGTATCCGGAAATGGGCAAAACGACCGAGGCAGAAAAACGCGCCAACGCCGAAGCAACCATCACCGAAGGCTTGAAAGAAGCAAAAGCATGGCTGGACGAAACAGGCAAAGTGTACACGCCTGAAAAAATCGTAGAAGAAATGAAAAAAGAAGGCTTCCACAACCTCGCTTGGAACCTCGACTTCTACGTAGACAAAAACAAAATGCCTGTGCACCAAAAGAGCGACCTGAGCGTAACCTTCCAGGCGCCTGAAATGAAACAACCGCTGACAATCGGTCTGTTCGCCGATCAATACGCATACAACTTCGGAAAAGCGACCAAGTACGACGTTCCGGCAAAAGACGCTGGCCTGACAGCAGAAGACTTGTACAAAGACGAAAAAGCGATCAACAACTTCAGCGACAAAGGCTTCATGCGCCTCTTCGCGCAAAGCATGCTGGACGATCTCAAATGGCAAAAAGAACTGGAAGCCGAGTGGGCGGAAGAATTGGAAACAACCACCCCTTAATTCCATCCACAGCCAAAACAAAAAGCACGGCGCATTTACGCGTCGTGCTTTTTCTCATAGGTGAGGATTCCCGCCTGTTCCAGATAGGCCAGAACGGCAGCAACCGACTCTTCAATCGTCTGTTCACTGCTCTCCACCACAATCTCCGGCTGCAGCGGCTCCTCATACGGAGCGGAGATTCCCGTAAACTGCCCGATCTCCCCGCGCCGCGCCTTTTCGTACAGTCCCTTCACGTCCCGGCGCTCGCACTCTTCCAGCGGGCATTTGACGTACACCTCGATAAACTCTCCCGCCTCTACCAGACTGCGCGCCAGCTCGCGATCCGAACGATAGGGCGAAATGAATGCCGTCAACACAATCACGCCTGCATCCACGAACAGTTTGGCTACCTCGCCGATGCGGCGAATGTTCTCTTTGCGGTCTTCTTCTCCGAAGCCAAGCCCTTTGTTCAAGCCGTGGCGGATGTTGTCGCCGTCGAGCACGTAGCTGGCCAGGCCCCGCTGATGCAGCTCCTGCTCAACCGCATTGGCCAACGTCGATTTTCCGGCGCCAGACAGCCCCGTAAACCACAGGACGCAGCTTTTGTGCCCTGCCCGCCTCTGCCGATCTGCTTTCGTCACCGTCGTCGGATGCCAAACGATGTGGGCAACTCCTTCCTTTGCCATGAGCGTCCCCCTTTCTCTTTTCCTGAAAAAAACTCCATCCTTCTCGGTTACACCGAGATCGGCCGCAGTCCTTCGATCAGCACGCGCGCCACTTCCGGACGGCTGAACTCAGGAGGCGGCGCTTCGCCGCGCGCCAGCATTTCCCGCACCTTCGTACCCGACAGCGCCACATGATGTTCTGAACCGTGCGGGCACGTTTTCGCTGATGCCATATTGCCGCAGGTCGAGCAGTAAAAGCTGTTCTCAAAAAACAGCGGCGTGATCCCCAGTTCTTCGGGCTGGAACTGGCGGAAAATGTGCTGCGCGTCGTATGTACCGTAATAGTTGCCGACGCCCGCGTGATCTCTGCCGACGATAAAGTGGGTGCAGCCGTAGTTTTTGCGCACCAAGGCGTGGAAAATCGCTTCGCGCGGCCCGGCGTAGCGCATGGCGGCAGGGAAGACGGCCAGCTTGACCCGATCAGCCGGGTAGTATTTTTCCAGAAGCACCTGATAGCTGTTCATCCGCACATCGGCCGGAATGTCATCAGCCTTCGTCTCACCGACGAGCGGATTCAAAAACAGGCCGTCGACGATCTCCAGCGCCGATTTCTGGATGTATTCATGGGCGCGATGCACAGGATTGCGCGTCTGGAAGCCGACGATCGTCTTCCAGCCTTTTTCGGCGAATGCGGCTCGTGTCTCGGCAGGGTCGAAGTGGTAGTCGGCAAACGGCCCTTTGTCAGCCCGTTTGACCAAAGTAATCGGCCCGCCGAGGTAAATATCGGGGCGGCCCAGCAGCTTTTTCACCCCAGGGTGATTTTCGTCATCCGTGCCGTACACGAGCCGGGCTTCCTGCCGTTTGTCCGGCGAGTAAATGTCGGAAATCTCCAGCAAGCCGTACACCTCTTTCTGATAGACCAGACGCACGGTATCTCCTGGCTGAAGCGCGCCTGCCACGGTCGCCGGAACAGGGAGCGTAATCGGAATGCTCCAGACGGTGCCGTCCGCGAGTCTCATCCGCTCGACGACGGATGTGTAGTCATGGCGATCCAAAAAGCCGCGAATCGGGCTGTACCCTCCAATGGCGATCAGCTCCAGGTCTGACAGCGCAAAAGCGTCCAGCTCGACATCGCCCGTCGCGCGCGACAGGTCGGCAGTCGGATCAAAACGGTTTACCAGTACGTTTCCATGCGGGATGCTACCACTCACATTCAAGCCCTCCTCATCCATATCCGTTGTTCTCTTTTCCCACGCTTACTTGGCGAGATGCAGCCCGCACTCGGTCTTGCCCAAATGCGCCCAGCGGCCCGCCCGCTCGTCCTCGCCCGCTTTGACCGGACGCGTGCACGGCGCGCAGCCGATGCTCGGATAGCTTTGATCGTGCAAGGCATTGTACGGCAATTCAAACACGCGGATGTACTGCCACACCTCATCTGCCTTCCAGTGGATCAGCGGACAAATTTTCAGCGACTGAAACTTCTCGTCGCGATTGACAAACTGGACGTCCGCCCTCGTCGCGGACTGCTCCCTGCGCAGCCCTGACATCCAGGCTACCGTCCCTTTCAGCACGCTTTCCATCGGCTGTACTTTGCGCAGATGGCAACACAGATCGGGCTGGGTTGTCCACAGCTCGTCGCCGTATTCCGCTGCCTGCTCGGCGAGCGAAAGCTGTGGCTCCTTGATCGTCAATTGCAAGTCGGGGTAGCGCGCACGCACTTTCTCGATCAATTCGTACGTCTCGGGAAAATGCAGATGGGTGTCCAGAAAAGTGACGCGAGCGTCTTTTTTCACATCGCTTATCATGTCGATGAGCACCATCGCTTCTGCCCCAAAGCTGCACGAATAGACCAAATCGTCGGCAAACGTCTCGTAGGCCCACTTGATGACATCCACGGTATCTCCCTTGGCGAGACTTTTGTTGATCGCAGCGAGCTGCTCGGCTGTCGCCGTGTCGTAGTGTAGACGGCTCATATGCCCCCTCCTTGATCGTTGATGGAACTGCTTTCCCTGCGAATCAGCCGGATCAGCCCCACGAAGCCGAGCGTCGCCACGAAAACACTGGCGAGCACGACCAGCGTGTACAAATCCGAACGCAGGAACAGATGGACAAAGGCGAACGAAACGACCAGCGAAGAAACTGGCGAGACGATCCAGACCATGATGATCTGCTTGATAATTCCTTTTTGCCACAAGACGAAGCCTCGCTCCGACGTGCCTACGCCTAAAATGGCGCAAGTCGTGGCTTGAGTCAGCGGCACGGGAATCCCGAACAGCGAAGCGATGATGACGAGCGTTCCGCCTGTAGCCGATACCGCGCTTCCTTGCAAAAGCGACAGGGTGGTAATTTTCTTGCCGTTCGTTTCCAGCACTCTTCCTCCCAAGAGCAGACAGCCGACAGCGACGGCCAGTCCGCCGAGCCACACGCCGTTTTCGGTCGACATCAGTCCGGCTCCCACGAGCGGGCCGACAGCGTTGGCTACGTTGTTCATCCCCGCTGAAAAAGCTTCATACACACCGCAGGCGACGAGCAAAAAGGTCAGCCAGCGCTCTCCTTTGGAGCCTGGCTTTTGCAAGGACGGCCAGCGCCGCTCCACGCGGCGAATCAGCTTGCCTGCCCCGTAGGCCCCGATAAAGGCCGCCACCGGGACCACGACCCAAAAAAACAGGATGACGAGGATGTGCCCGACAAACAAAGACTGATAGGCTAGGCCCACGCCCACGATCGCCCCCACTGTCACCTCGCTGGTCGAGAGCGGAATCCCGAGCAGATTCGCCCCAAAAAGCGTCAGCGTGGCCGAAGCGAGAACGATCACAACGGCTTCGATCGTCAGCAGATTCGCAGGGATGATCCCCCCGCTGATCGTCTTGACGACCTCGCCGCCGCCCAGCACTGCCCCGAGCAAGGCCGCTACGGCTACGAGCAGCATGGCGAGCAGCTTGTTTTTGACTGCCCCGCTGCCGTACGCGGCCCCCATCGAGGCTGCGGTCCCGCTGGCTCCAATATTCATGGCGAAAAACAAGGCGATGGCGATGGCGACGTAACTCCAATCCACGAAGAGCACTACCTCCTTTCATGCCAATCTGTTGTTACGTAAGAAAAGAAGGGGTGCCGTACAGCTTGCATGCTGCGCTGGCGACCTGCTCTCGCGAATGGATTCCTCGGGCCAAGCTCTCCACGTCTTCGGCGATGACGACGCGCCACCCCATTTGTCTCGCCACCTCCTGCGTCTTTGCATCGGCGCAAAAAAGCGGCACACTCTCCCAACCCGCTCCTGCAAAATCCGCCAGGGCAGGCAAAACTTCCCCGTCAGCGGCAGCAAACCAGTCAAACGCCAGCTTTTTCATCCAAGGAACGACCGGGTGTGTCTCCTCCCACTCCAGGACGCCTCCGGCTGGCAGATGGAGGAACTCTGCTGCTGACTGGGCAGGAGTACTCCCGCATTTGGCGCGCACATGCAAAATCCGCTCCCCGCCGTTTCGCGCAAGCTCCCTGCTCATAGCCGCAGGAGTGGCCGCGTGATCGAAAACGCGCTCCGGGTACAGTCCTCTGCTCTCCAGAAACAAAGCCGCCTGCTTCCCGCGCACAGCGAGCTTGCTCGTCAGCCGCCGCAGGTCAAACCGCCGTCTGCCCAGCTCTGCCAAAAAAGCCTCCACCTGCTGCGCATCGTCGAGCACGATCCAGCCATATGCCGTGAGGTCCTCGGGAAATTCAGCAGCATCCACAGCGAGCAAAGGGCGCTTCACGAGCGGAATCGCGATGACTTCTGCACCGAGCTGCTCCAGCCTGCCCGCCAGTGCGTCGCTGCCGCCTGCTCCGGGAATGGCCGCAAGCGCCACCCGTTGTCCGAACAGCGGCCGCGATTCGTACCAGTTCAGTTGCTCGCGCAGCCGGACGACCTCGCCCACGACGATGATGGCCGGCGCGGAAAAGCCCGCTTTGGCGACATCGCGGTCAATCGTCGCAAGCGACCCGACCAATGTCTGCTGCTCTCCTACCGTGCCCCATCTGACGAGCGCGACAGGGGTATCCCCGCTTTTTCCGCAGGCCAAAAGCTGCGCCTGGATGTGCGGCAAGTTTTTCACGCCCATGTAAATAACGAGCGTCTCCATCCGCGCCAGCGCTGCCCAGTCCGGCTCCTTGCCGGCATTTTTGTCGCACAGATGCCCGGTGACAAAGGCAACGGAGGAATTGTAGTCGCGGTGGGTTAAAGGAATCCCTGCATACAGCGGGGCCGCCATGCCGGAGGTGATCCCCGGCACGATCTCGTACGGCACGCCATGCTGTACGCACATTTGCGCTTCCTCGCCTACCCGCCCGAACATGCTCGGGTCCCCGCCTTTTAAGCGAACCACGGTTTTTCCTCGCTTGGCTTCCCGAATCAACAGGAGGTTGATCTCTTCCTGTGGCAGTGTGTGGCGGTCCCTTTCCTTGCCGCAGTAAACAAGCCGGGCGTCCCTTTTGACGTGGGAGAGAAGCAGCGGGCTAGCCAGTCGGTCGTACACGACGACGTCGGCTTTTTGCAGCGCCTCCATCCCGCGAATGGTGAGCAGTTTCGGATCGCCAGGGCCAGCCCCTACAAATAAGACTCTGCCAGCGTTCATTTTCGATCAGTCCTCCTTGCTGCCTTCCCTAACGCGAAAAGCTGTTTCGTCTTACTGGCTGAAGCGGGAGGTTTCGACGACGTAGCCGACTCCCTGCCGACCGAGCGGTTTCTTTTCCACCAGGCTCAGCTCCTTGATTTTCGGCGGAGCGATGGTGTGCCGCAGTAGATTGTTTTCCGCGGACGAAAAAGCGCGCTCGTCCGTTTTGGCAATCACGACCACGGTCAAGAGTCGGCCTTCTTCGAGCACGGCCTCCAGTTTGTACAAGTAGCTCTCGGTTTGTTCCTCTGCCATGGTAGTCCCTCATTTCCTTGGATCGGGTGTGATCGGTTATTGTCCGGCTTTGGCTTCTTTACGCCGTTTGCAAAATGCTGTCGACCTGCTCCTGGATGCGTGCCAGTCCGACCCGCTCGACGTAGCGCCAGTACTCTTCGCCCTCCAACCGCTCTTCCTTGTAGAACGTAATCAACTGCGCCAGGAAGGATCCCAGCCTGTCGACGGTCACTCGCGCGTTCAGCTTGCGGTTGAATTGCGGTTCTTCGAGCGTGCCGCCAACGTGGATGTCAAACGCTTCGACCATCCCGGCCGGCGTCTTGACTTTTGCCCCTTGCAGGCCGATATCGGCAATCTGCCGCTGTCCGCACGAGTTCGGGCAGCCGATCATGTGAATGCGCAGCGGCGTATCCAGTTCAACAGTGTCGTCCAAATATTGGGCGAGCGAGCGCATCCGTTCTTTCGTCTCCACGATCGCCAGGTTGCAATACTCAGTCCCTGTGCAGGAGACGGCATAGCCGACAAACGTATTCGGTTTTAGCTTGAAGCGGTTCACAATCAGCGGCTCTTCGCGGAATGCCGCCACCTTTTCCTTGGCGATGTTGCGAATGAGGACGTTTTGCGTGTTGCAGGCTCCGATCGTGCCGTCCCCGTATTCATCGGCCAGGCGCGCCAGCTCGATCAGCTCGGCAGCGTTCATCCGGCCGACGGGAACGGACAGTCCCGCATAGTAGTAGCCGGGCTGGCGCTGCTCGTGCAAGCCGTAAAAATAGCCGCCGTTCCAGCCTTTCGTCAAATCCTCTCCGCTCGTTTCCATCTCGCCGATCAGCTTGACCAGTTCTTCCTTGAACTTTTCCGGTCCCCAGTCCGCCACCAAAAATTTCAGGCGGGCATGCGTCCGCTTCTGCCGATAGCCGAAGTCGCGGAACAAGGTCGTGACGCCTGCTGCCACCTTGACGACCTCTTCCGGCCGGACGAACACGTCAAGCTGCTTCGCCAAGTACGGCTTCGCCGACAGGCCGCCGCCTACCCAGACGTGGAACCCGATTACGTCCTCGCCCGCGATGCGCTTTTTGGCGGGCGTAAAGGCGAGGTCGTTGATTTGCGCGTGGGCTGCGTTGTAGACGTTGGCGGAGATGGACATCTTGTATTTGCGCGGCAGGTTGGAAAAGTCGCGGTTGAGCAGGAAAAACTTTTCCAGCTCGGCCACAATCGGACGTGTATCCAGCACTTCATGCGGATCGATTCCGGCCAGCGGATTGCCCATGATCTGCCGCGGACAGTCGCCGCACGCTTCGAACGAAGAAAGCCCGGCCGCAGCGAGCCGATCAAAAATATCGGCCAGCGTCTCCACCGTCAGCCAGTGAAACTGGACAGCCTGGCGCGTCGTCACGTCCACGAGATCGCGGCCGTAGTCCTGGGCGATTTTCGCCAGCACTCTCGCCTGCTCGCTGGTCATGATTCCGCCGGGGATGCGCACCCGCATCATGAAGTGGCCGTCTTTCGGACGCTGCTGGTAGACTCCCGCCCACTTGAAGCGGTCCATATCAGAAGATTCAATCGATTCAAAGCCCTCTTTGGAGTAGGTATTGATGATTGTTTCGATGACGTCCAGGCCGTCTTTTTCCAGCTTGGTCAGCTCCATTTTGTTCAGGGACGGATCATCTGCCCATTTCCACTGTTTTCTCTCTGCCATGCTCATACACGCTCCTTTTTGTGAAGAGGTCTGTTACAAGTGCCGTGCGAATGGATTGGCCAATCCAGTCTGCAATCAGCGGGTGAGGCAAGTACGCGCTGCCGTTGTAGCGGTACGGCAGCTCCGCCAGCCGTGCCGGAATCGCCTTGCGGGTGAAGTACCCCTGGCTGACGAACAGAGGCAGCACGAGGACATCTCCTTTTTCTGCAAGCAGCAGGGCTTGTTCCCGCAACGTGTCCGGCCGCAGTGTCGCATATCCGGCTGCGGGGAAGGCGTAGCGGTTTTGCAGGCGAAACGTCATCCGGCGCAACAGCTTTTCCCACCGCTCCTGGCCTCCCGGCAAATCGCTGCCGTGGCCGACGAGCAACAGCGCTTCCTTGCGCGGATCGCTCGACAGCTCCTGAATGCGCTGGCTTACGATTTGCTCCACCAGCGGATGATCTTCCAGCGGCGGACACCAGAGCAGCCGCGCGCGAACCGGAATGCGCACCTGCTCCGTCTCCCAGGCGGGCCACAGCTCCAGTCCGAGCATCGCGCGTATTTCTGTCACGTGGTTGCTCCCCGCCGAAGCAAACAGGGGAACTACGACGATCCGCTTCGCGCCGGACGCCTCCAGACGCTTCCATTCGTCACTGATGCTTCGCCCCTCTACTCCCCCCAGATACGCTACCCGGGTCGGCAGCTCGCTCTGGCACTGCCTGACGGCTGACTCTACGAGACTCAGCCAGTCGGGATCGGGTGAACCGTGAGCGATTACCAAAGCCGCTGTTTTTGCCATCGGATAAACCCCTTATCCAAACCTAATTTGTAAATCATATATGTTTACTCGGAATTATAAAGGGGATGTTTTTCGCCGTCAATAATCAATTCCTATTTCTTGAAAAAAATCTTGATGAAAATATATTTGCACATCTTTTCGTTTTGCTGGATAAGAAAACCTCTATCGAATCCTGCTCAATGATGAGCGACCACGTCTTAGCGAAAGGTTGTTCTTGCCGAATCGGTTGTTTGCTCTTGCAAGTTTACGCTATCCGATTCAGTCAAACAAGCTGCCGGCAGCACCGACAGCTTGTTTCTTCGTTATTCCCATTTTTTCCTAGTAGCTGATGAGCGCAGCCATCAGCAAGCCTGCCGCAATGCTCAATCTGGAGGCGAAAATGCCCACAGACACGTTGCCGTTCGGGATTTCAGACACGACCTTGAACGGCGTCACCCACTCGAACAAATAAAAAATGATGACTTGAAACACCATGCCGACCAGGCCCCATACAACCAAATCCCACAGGTTGACCGAATGGTAGACAGCAGATGCGAGCACGATTGCCAGCCCGATAATTTTTCCGCCCAGGTCGTGTGCTGCCGCCTTGGCCGCCGCCATTTTTTTCGGGTCGTCTGTCTGCGCCCCGTCCTTGATGAGAGCGAACTCCTTATACGGAGTCGTAAACGTAAACACGAAAATACCTACTGCCAATATCGGAATTGTCACGGCCATATAGGCCAAAAAATTGAGTATGTAGCTCCATTGCGTAATCATGCCGCGCCCCTCTCCTTTTCGCTATCCTTTCATGCCGACTGGCAAGTAATACGACAGGTTGTTTGTAATCGGACCTCCGACCCGGGCCACGATTGCGGATGCTTCCCCGCCAATCCAGAAGGAGCCCCACAACAGCCGTCCGGCGTAGGGACCCGCCACGGTCTGCACCGTGATTTCGGGCAGCTCCACCCGCTTTTGGTAGATCATCGGCTGCTCCCAGTAAAATTCCTCCTGGTCTTTCTCCACCAAAGTGCCGTCTGCCGCAAACAGGGCCACTCCGCCCCCTTCTCTGCCGAAAATGGGCTTGGTTACATAGTCTTCTGTCCCTGCAAAACGGTTTTCAAAATAGGTCGGAAGCATGTAGGCGTCGATGGTCGCATGCTCTTCTGCGGTAAAAAACTCGCCCGCCTCGTGCAAGTTCCAGATGAGCGCCTGCAGCGCCTTTGTCTGGATCAAAAACGCGGACGGCGGATTGATGATCGCAAGCTTTCTGTCCGCAATCAGCGCCAGGACGTGCTCGCCTGTCGGGTAGCCGTCTTCGTCCCGCTCGTCTGCGAGCTTTTCCAGCGCATGCAAACGGTACAGCACATCGACGGGAAGCAGGCTGTCGCCGTCCTGCACGTACAGTCCGTCCTCCCAGACGCGCAGCTTTTCCAGCGGCGCAAACCGGGCAGCGATCTCCGTCTTTTCCATTAAATAAAGCGTGGTGCCCTTGTCTTCCTCGTGCCAGTCCAGCGAGCTGAACCAGACGTGCTCTACCGGATAGCCCATGTCCCTGTACGCTTGCAGCAGCTTGGCAAAAGCGTGGCGCAACTGGACGTCCATGCCGGCATTCGGATTGTTCACCCCGAAAAAGCGGCAGGCGTGCTCGTTGACGTAAAAAGCTTCGACGATCCCGGTCGGCGTGTCGCTGTTGCACTCCAGCATTTTCAGCCCCGCTTGCGTCTCGGCAAAATCAAAGCGCCCGATCGCCGTAGGCAGCTTGGGCAAAACGGCGGTTCTGACCGTTTGCAGCGCTTGCTGCGGGACTCCCAGTTCGAGCAGGAGCGCGTCGTCTGCCTGCTGCAGCACAGGCGTCACTTTGGTGAAAATCCGGCCCAGCGCAGCCGTTGCCGTCGCAAGCTCGTCTCGAAACGATGCCGGGATGAGGTACAGATCGGCCAGCGCGTATTCTTCGCCGTACATCCAATCCCATGTAAAAATGCCTTCTTCACGCAAAGGGGCGTACAGCGCTTCTCTACGGTTCCGCACGTCCACTGGCCTCACCCCGAGCTGGACACGCCGGAGCTGCCGATACCGCCCTTGGAGCTGCTCGGGCTAATGCCGCTTGATACGCCTTGCGACTTGCTTTTCGACGAGCCGCCTCCGTAGTAGGTGGACGATCCGCCGCGCGAGCTGCTTCCTCCGTCGTCGCAATAGCCGTCATTGTCTCTGTCGTAGCAATCGTCATCATAGTCTGACGAACAGCCGCTTATGGCCATCGTAGCAGCCACGAACAGGCCGACGACCTTGGCCGATTTTGTCAGTGCCATCCTCTTCCCTCCTACCCTGCCGGCCGCGCGTAGAAAATGTACACCTGGCGATCTTCGTCCACTTCCGCCGATGTTTTTTCCCACTCGCGTCCATTCAGGTACAAATAGTCGCTTTGCAAGTGCAAGAGAGCATCGTCGTCGTCCTTGAACGAAAACGTGTGCACGAGCGGGTAAAGCCGTGTGTTCTCGCGGTACTCCCGCATCTCGATCTGGATGCTCCCCCAGCGCACGGACGGCCTCTCCACGTAGTCCACAGCCGTCTCCTCCGTCGAATGCCGGACGTAGATCACGTACGTCCCCTGCTCAATCGCGCAGGAAGTCTTCTCGTAGACGACATGCCCTTTCACCAGGTAGTCGCAGGCAAAGCGCAAGGACACTTCGTCCTTGTCGATCCGGTCGTAGTAAAACAAGACCGGGTAACCGTTCGCCTCATCCAGCAGCCGATATTCCAATCTGGCCATTTTTTCACCCCGTTTGTACGAAAATGCTGCTTCTTTCACGACACGCAACATTTTATACGCGCTACGAAACATTTGGTTGCCAAAAAATTAAAAAAATCGGATGAACAGGAAAAAGCTGGTGCGAGAGTCCCGACCCAAGCCCCAGCCGCGATGTTTCCTGTGAAAAAGGTCGCGCTACCGGCAGTCCGGCAAAGCCTTAGCGCAGACAATCCGCCATGCTCTGCTCCAGCAGCAGGCCGCGAATCGGCTCGTGCAAATGCCCGTTCGTCGCCAAAAGCGAGCGCACCTGATCTTGGGCAAACGGCTCGTGCCGGTACGGTTTCCCTTGCCAGTCAGTGATGGTCGCTCCCGCCTCGCTCGCGATGACGATCCCCGCAGCGACGTCCATGATGCCCGAGCGCTGCATGACGATATAGTCCAGCCAGCCGTTGGCGAGCAGACACCAGTCGAGCGCCGGAGCGACGTTGCGCAAAATCCGCTTCGTGTTCAGCACAAACGGCTCCGTAAAGGCCAGCTCCTCCTGCTTGGTCACCGTATTGCGCCCGCGGATGTAGGTCCCGACTGCGCGCGTCAAGTCTGTCCGGTTGTTGATCGACATGCGCCTGCCGTTCAAAAACGCGCCCTTCCCTTTTTCCGCCCAGAACATTTGCCCTGCCACCGGATTGTAGACGACGCCGAGGACGAGATCGCCCTTGTGCTGCAAGGCAATCGAAATACTGAAGTACGGATGGCCGATAAAGTAGTTGTTCGTGCCGTCCAGCGGATCGACAATCCACAAATATTCTTCGTCGCGGCTGACCATTCCGACTTCCTCGGAAAAAATCGTATGCGTCGGGAAATGGCGGTGCAGTACCTCGATAATGCGCTGCTCGCTGCCTTTGTCCTCCGGCAGCTTCACGTCGTTATGCAGTTCCTCATCCGGCGTAAGCTGTTCGAGAAAACGCTCCTTTAAAAATGCTCCTGCTGCACTTGCTGCTTCCTTGGCTATTTCCAGCATCGGCTTTTCGTCCCTTCCTAATGGTCTGTCATTGTTTTCCCTTGCATTCCGGCTCCTGACTTCACTATGATAGAGTGACACCCATCTCGCGAAAGACAGATACGCAGCGCAGGCCCGAGCCACAAGCCAGCTTTTTGCCATCGGTGCCCGACGCTTTTAGGAGGGGAAAACATGAACAGCGATTTCATTCGCCTGAAAAATATGGAGGGTGAGCTTAAATTCACCCAAATGAACAGTAGCTACGGCTTCTCGGTCACGACGAAGGAGCTTGTCTTTTTCAAGCCGCACCTGACCTACCACCTGTTTTTGCACGACATCGTCAGCATGGTGCCGCATAAGCTCGACAACGCGCCCGTGTCCTTTCGCCTGAACCGCGAAACCGTCCACACCACGTTTGGCTCCCAATACTACAAGATCGGCGTCAAGTGGGCCAGAATCGTCTCCCGCTCCGGCATCGTGGAGAAGGAAAACATGGAGTTTATCGTCCCTCTCTCCGCCCAAATGCTCACTTACATTACACAATACAGCGGGCTTGTTGTGATCCGGTAAAGCCTAGGTAAAAAAACAGGCTTTGGGGTGTGCGTATTTCGCACGCCTTTTTGCTATTTTCTGTTCAGGACGATAAACGTCCCGGTGCCGTGGGCGACCCGCTTGTTGCGCTCGTCGTACACCGTGCCCTCCATGACGACCAGCGTGTGCCCCCGGTGCAAAAACGTCGCTTCGGCGCGAAGCCGCTTCCCTACTCCGGGCCGCAAGTAGTTGATTTTCAATTCGGTCGTGACCGCGTACTGCTCCGGCGGCAGCGAGCGGTTGATTAGCGAACCCATGGCCGAGTCGATCAAGGTGGCGAGAATCCCCCCGTGCACCGCTCCCCCGGAGTTGTGCATGAACACGGTGAGAGGCAACTCGAAGCGATACGACTGCTTCGTTTCGTCGATAAACTCTCCCTTCAGGCCAAGAAAGCCGGATAAATAGGCGCTTTTGCGCTCGCGCTTCTGGCGGATTGCCTGCAAAGCCAGCTCCAGTATTTTCCGTTCCTCGTCATTTCCTTCCGCCCAGACATTTTTTAGCTCTTCTATCATTTTGTTCACTCCAACAAAAATAGACTCAATCCTTTTATTGTAGCCCATAAAGCTGGTTTCCGCCATGTCTCCAAAAGCCGGTCACAGCCGCTCACAGGCAGCAGACTGAGCAAATGTTCAGACTTTTACGGTTGTTTCTATTAATAAAAATTGATAAGATAGTGCAAAACATAAGACAGGTAACTTTCACGTGTAGGAAGGGAGAGTTTCACATTGGCTAGACAACGAAGTGACATGATTAAAAAAGGTTTTGACCGCGCTCCGCACCGCAGCTTGCTTCGTGCGGCAGGAGTAAAGGACGAGGATTTCGACAAACCGTTTATCGCCATTTGCAACTCTTACATCGACATTATCCCGGGCCACGTGCACTTGCAGGAATTTGGCAAGCTGGTCAAGGAAGCTGTTCGTGCCGCTGGCATGGTTCCTTTTGAGTTCAATACGATCGGGGTTGACGACGGCATCGCCATGGGCCACATCGGCATGCGCTACTCGCTCCCGAGCCGCGAAATCATCGCAGACAGCCTGGAAACGGTCGTAGCCGCGCACTGGTTCGACGGCATGATCTGCATTCCGAACTGTGACAAGATCACCCCGGGCATGATTATGGGCGCCCTGCGCGTCAACATCCCGACTGTATTCGTGACAGGCGGCCCGATGAAAGCAGGCAAAACGAGCGACGGCCGTTCCATCTCGCTTTCTTCTGTATTCGAAGGCGTCGGGGCTTACCAGGCTGGCCTGATCGACAACAAGCAACTGGAAGAACTGGAACAATACGGATGCCCAACCTGCGGTTCCTGTTCCGGTATGTTTACCGCCAACTCGATGAACTGTCTGCTCGAAGCGATCGGTCTGGCGCTGCCAGGCAACGGCACTGTTCTCGCCGTCTCTCCGGAGCGCCGCGAGCTGGTAAAATCCTCCGCAGAAAAGCTCAAGCACCTGATCGAGCAAGACATCAAGCCGCGCGACATCGTTACGCTGGAAGCGATCGACGACGCCTTCGCGCTCGACATGGCGATGGGCGGCTCTACGAATACCGTTTTGCACACGCTGGCAATCGCCCAGGAAGCGGGAATCGAATACCCGATCGAGCGCATCAACGAAGTGGCGAAGCGCATCCCGCACATTTGCAAGCTGGCGCCATCCTCTGACTACCACATCGAGGACTGCCACGAAGCGGGCGGCGTGTCCGCTGTGCTCAAGGAGATCGCGCGCAAAGAAGGCGCGATTCATCCGAACCGGATTACCGTGACAGGCAAGACGCTGGCAGAAAACATCGCCAACGCCGAAATCAAAAACGACCAGGTGATTCGTCGTCTGGAAAATCCGTACAGTGCCTCCGGCGGTCTGGCCGTCCTGTTCGGCAACCTGGCCGAGCAAGGCTCGATCATCAAAACCGGCGGTGTCGATCCTTCTATTAAAAGACACGAAGGTCCGGCGATCTGCTTTGACTCGCAGGAGGAAGCACTGGCGGGCATCGCCGCTGGCAAGATCAAATCCGGGCACGTCGTCATCATTCGCTACGAAGGACCAAAAGGCGGCCCAGGCATGCCTGAAATGCTCGCTCCTACCTCGCAAATCGTCGGGATGGGACTCGGCAAGGAAGTCGCGCTCGTCACAGACGGACGCTTCTCCGGCGCTTCCCGCGGAATCAGTATCGGCCACGTCTCGCCGGAAGCGGCGGAAGGCGGCCCGATCGCTTTCGTCCAGGACGGAGACATCATCTCCATCGACCTCGAAGAGCGCTCGATCCACCTGCACGTGGACGAGGCTGAGCTGGCCCGCCGCCGCGAAGGCTGGCAGGAATTCCAGCCGAAAGTCAAAACAGGCTACCTGGCCCGCTACTCCAAGCTGGTGACGAATGCGAGCATGGGCGGCGTTATGAAAATCTAGTCGCGTTTCTTTATAAAAGACAACCCCCTGCCTTTGGACAAGCTGTCCGCTCAGGCAGGGGGTTTTTCCTATGCAAAAGCCGCTTGTTACTGATCCATGAAGCGCTCGCTTTTGTCAGCTCCAGCGCCTGCTGCTCCGTGAGCGCGGTCACCTCGCCTGTCTCCGCCCAGTCAAACCCGCCAGCCGGAATACGCATTCCTGAACAGGATTGTCTCCTTGCCCGGCTCGCCAGCGGCCGGCGCAACCACGCTCACATCCGTAAAAACGGCATCGTATATGTCGTCTTTTTTGTTTTGCTCGCTATACCGCGATTCCAGGGCGATACCGCCGCTGTCTTGCGCCGTCTCCTGGCTGTCGATCACGACCTGCTTGTCCACAGACACCGTCAGTCGCTTCCCGCTGAGCGCGATCTCCCGCAGCCGCGTATGCGAAATATTGACCGGATAGCCCGGGTCTTCTTTTACCGCCCCTGCCTCTGTCTGGGCTTTGCTGTACACTGTCGCCTTGTCGTAGGCGAGGTCTTCCGGCTTCCAGTGGATCTCGCTCAATGTTGCCTTGGACAGCTCGACCAGCGGACGGCCTGCCTGCTTCTCTTCCAGCTTGAGCTCATTGTTTTCCAAAAGCAAGCGGACAAACGACTCTTTTTGGCGATCGTAGCGCAAGTAAATGGTTTGTCTGCCGACGACATTGCCCTCCAGCTTGGCTGACACGCGCACATCCCGGTACTTCTCGCTGTCGCGCAAATACAGCATGCCGCTTTCACCGGGCGGCGAAGTCAGCACGATGCTGTTGTCCCCAAATTCCTCCGCACCGCCCATTCGCTCCCACTTTGCCGCCTGCTGTTCGTCGCCCTGCACGAATTTGACCTTTTGCTGCGTATCCTTCTGAATTTTCATCAGCAAATGGTTCGTGTACCAGTAAAGAGCAGCCTGGACGCGCGTCAGGTTGTACAGGCTGTCCTCGGCGGTATTGCAGGCGTTGCCCTCCCTGTTGAAATGCATCGCAAACAGTTGCCGGATGTTGGCGTCATTCACATCGGACACGAGCCGGTTCATCCCCTGGTAGAGCGCGTTGGCGTGCATTATCATGTCCGCGCGCGACGATTTCTTTTGCCAGCTCCGGCTCTTCTGCGACCCGCATGCCAGGCAAAAAGAAAGTAGCCTTCAGATGATGCTTGTCCAGTTCATCCAAAAGCTTCTTCATCGTGTCGCTGTCTGTCATTCCATTGAAGGTGAGCGATAGCTCCCGCCTGGTGGTGTACACAAACGGAATCGCCTTGCTCTTTTCTCCTGTGGAGCGAATGATGGTTGGGGCGACTTTGGATTTTGGTGTACCGTCGTCGGCTTTTCGTTCTTCCCCGAAAAAAGCGGCGCATCCGGTCAACAAAATCAGCACCATCATCAACGCGATCATGGCAAACGAGAAGTTTTTGCTTTTTTTGCCTCCACCTGTCTGCATCGGATTGCTCCTTTTTTCCGTTCTCCATCAAGGTTTTCTCCTAGCTTATCCGTCATCCATACTACTCCTTGTACACGCAAACTGCTATTGATAAATCAAGGCAATTGCCCATGCTTCTGCTGTTGCGCGAAGCGAATCGGGCATGCTAAAAAAGAGGCGTTCCCCCGGCGCTTGGACAGCAAAAAAGGACGATCCGACTGGACCGCCCTCCTGTTTGCCTGCTTCGCTTTTTCCAAGATTTTCTTGCTCCTATCTCGCAACGAACGGCGCTGTGAGACGTATGAATAAGTAGAGAGATTCGAAATAACGCTACAGGACGCGACGCGCCGAGACAAAGCGCTTCTCCCAGGATGTGCCTTTAAAACCTGTAAAAGTCACACCCGGTTGCCCGTAGGTATGTAGTAGCTTGTTGTTGCCAGCGTAAATCGCTACATGGGTAATCCGCTTGGACTTCGTCGTTGTGCTCGCCTTGAAGAAGACCAGATCCCCTTTTTTCAGGTTGGCTTTGGACACACTGATTCCTTTTTTCGCCTGGTCGCGCGACGTTCGCGGCAAGCTCTTGCCTACTGCCACACGAAAAACGCGTTGCGTGAAAGAAGAGCAGTCAAAGACGGCTGTCGTATTTTTGCTTGCCCCGAATTTATAAGGTGTACCCAAATATTTTTTCCCAGTGGCAATAACCTTGTCCGCTTTTGCTTGCGACCAAGCAGCATGAGCTACATTTTCTCCAGGCATCGGCATGGCAATCGCCGTTACGCCAAGTGTCAAGCCCATTACAATTCCGATGAGGGTTTTTCGCAGTTTCATGTTGTTCATCCTCCCTTTTGACAGAACACGCTTCTACGAAATCGTTTCGGTAGAAGCTTACTTTATGCAAAGTTTGGCTGACCTCTCACTTGTTCTCTACTTTACCAAAGCTGTTACCCGGTGAAATTACCAAAAACTTGGCAAAAACCGCTTGGGCAAATGGATACGATTACCGCTTGACGCGCTCAAGCCCGATATCATGGGCATTCCTCAAATTTTCAGTTTATTTTCTTGCCAAAATGTTCCTCGCAATTTGACCAATTGTATCCAGTGCCAAGCGTCTACTTCCCGCATAACATGCGACTTATGGCCTAGTTCCTCTTGCAAAAAGTTCCTGTTCTCGCGATTTTCGCTGGGGAAGAAACTGGATTCTCTCTACTCTTCCTTCTCTATGCTTGCAACCTGCAGGGAGTCAGCGTAAAGTAGAAAAGAGTTCGTTTTAAGGAGGCACATCATGCGACTGCGTAACATTCCAGGTGCCGAAGCGGCCCTGCGAGAATATCCGACGTTTGTGGACAATCCCCTTTCCTATAAAGGAAGCTGGAAAGAACGCTTCGGAAATGACAATCCGATCCACGTGGAGATCGGCTGTGGAAAAGGACGCTTCATTAATACATTGGCACAGCGTCACCCTGATATTAATTTCATTGCTGTCGAGCTGAAAGCGGAGGTCGTGTTGCGCGCCTTGCAGCGGACAGAGTACAAGCCGATTCCGAATCTGGCCTTTGTCCAGTTTGACGCTTCCAAGCTGACCGAGCTGTTTGCCGATCACGAGATTGCCCGCATCTATCTGAACTTCAGCGATCCGTGGCCCAAGACACGCCACGCCAAACGCCGTCTCACCCATCCTCGCTTCCTGAACAACTATCGTCAGGTGCTTGCCGAGGACGGAGAGATTCATCTGAAGACAGACAATGAAAAGCTCTTTGAGTTTTCGCTCAATCAGTTCGCTGCCGAGCGCTTCCAGATGCGCAACATCACTTTTGACCTGCACCAGTCGAAGCTCGCAGAGGAGAACGTCATGACGGAGTACGAAGAGCGCTTTTCTTCCCGCGGACAGCGTATTTATCGGGTAGAGGCAAGCTGCATCATTAAATAGAAGAAACGCGCCTTTTGGACAAGGCACATGCCTCCACGTGAACACGCTATCGGAATCGTTCGTGCTTACGTGGAGTTTTTTCGACCTTCCAGCAAAGGATTGAGATCAACAGATGAATAGCATGATGAAGCCTTTCATGAATGGAACACCAACTTGTTATTCACCCGGTTGCGCATGACCTCGCTGTTTCTGCTCATGTGCTATCCTTTTTTTCTGTATGCCGATCTGGTCTTGCTCAAAGACGTCGGCGATCCTCTCTTTTGCTATACGTTGACGGGCATACACACCGCCGGCTTTCTTCTATCAATCGTCTTCCTGTTGATTTACAAAAGGGTTCGGCAGCAGGAAACGTTTATGCGCTGCTTTTGGCCGACTTTCTTGTCCTTGTGTACGTCGCTTGTTATATCGGCGGGGGTGCCCTGTCTTCCCTGAACAGCCATGATGCAGTCGCACACGGGAAACTCTTCCTTCATCACCGACAAAAAATCAAGCCCGTCCATGTCCGGAAAATAAATGTCCAAAAGCACCAGGTCCGGCTGCAATAGCTCCAACTGGTCCCGCGCCTCCTGTCCATTGGTGGCAATGCCTACAACCTCGTAGCCCTCCACTTTTTCCACAAATCGTCGGTTCACCTCGGCGATTCTGAGGTCGTCCTCGACAATCAGTACCCGTATGTTGCTCCCCGCCATGCTTTTCAACGCTGCTCTCCCTCCTTCATGTCTGCGACGTGCGAGCTTCTTTTCGGAAGCGTCACGGTAAAAATCGTTCCGCCCGACGGATTGCCTGTATGCGTAATATTGCCGTGCAGCTTCGCGACCGCCTGTTGCACCAGATGCAGGCCGTAGACGTGATTCGGTTTCACTTTGGTCGAAAACCCCAGCTCGAATACCCGTTCGGCGTTTTCGCGCGAGATGCCTGGCCCGCGATCTTCCACCTCGATCAGCAGCACTTCCTCCATGTCCAACAAAAAAATCGTAACCTCCTGCGCAAACGCCCCCGGCGACAAAACGGCGTCCATCGCATTATCGAGCAAATTGCCCAAAATGACAATCAGTTGCGCCCGGTCAATCGCGGCGGGAATGTCGCGGAAGTTGCTGTCCGGGTCGATTTTCAGCTCGATTTTGCGTTCGTTGGCCTGGTTCAGCTTGCCGAGCAAGCAAGCAGCATCGTGCAAGCAACGCCCAACAGCAGCGTAACGATCCCCACCACGACAATCCGGTCGCGGTACGATTCGATCGTCTCGTCAATATCTGCCAGCAAAAAGCCGACAGACACGACTCCCATCACTTGCCCTGCGTCATTATAGATCGGCGTCTGTCCCCGCAGCCCCGGTCCGAGCGAACCGACTGTCTCGGAGATGATCGAGTTTCCCGCGAACACCGCCTCGTTATCGCCGCCCACCATCTGCTTCCCGATTTCCTCCTCGGAAGAATGCGCTTTCATTTTGCGCTTCCATTATAGCAATCTTCGTAAAAGTCCGAATAGAATTTGCGCATAAACAGTTTTACCCGCATTATTTTCATTAACGTCATAAAATTCACGAATATCGTGTCCACTCGTCCCGTTGCATGTTACAATAAGACAACCTATATTTTCCCAAACTGGAGGTTTTCATGCTTAACGTCGGTGTTTCTGCCATCCCGCTCTTGATAATGTTGCTGTTTTACGGTCTAATCATTTATTTGATTTTCAGCCTGATCCGCTTCATGAAAAACAAGACCTCGCTGGACCGCGAACGAAATGAAAAGCTGGACCAATTGATCCAGCTTCTGCAACAACAAGAACAAAAAACGGTCCAGGCCCGCTCGGAGACAGACCGCAACTAACTCCAGCGCCAGGCTGCCTTTGCCCGAGCTGTCCGGCTCGGGCTGTTCCCGTTACACATCGCGCTTTCCGAACAAGCGGACAGCCAGCGCCAACATCACCGCTCCGTAAATAACAGTGTAAAAAAGCATCGCGTCGCTCGGCGGAGACATGGTGCCGAATATGCCTTGCGTCGCAAAGGACAGCGGATCGTCTGCCGTGTCAAACAGCACAACAGTCGCTTGCCTGAACAGCGAGTCGGTCGGAAACAGCAGACTGGAAATAATGCCGATGTTGATGAGCGCGTCTTGTCCGATGATCGACCCGATCTGCTCGACAAACCCGCCGATAAAGCTGATCCCGTACAAAATAATCAGGACGATTCCGCCTGTCACCGTCGTCGTCACACTGCTGAGCAAAAGAGACACGCAGACCAGAATGACGGGCATCAGGACAAAATAGCCCAGGGAGGACAACACTTGCTGGGCGCTCACGTCTGCGGCCAGTACGCCTCCGCCCACCCACTGATTGATCCCGAGGATGCCCAAAAACATCAGGATGGCGTAGAGGATGAGCATGCTCGAAAGCCCGCCGAATTTGCCGAGCACGTATTTGTGCCGCGGCAGCGCCCGGGCGAGCCACGTATCAATCTGGTGGCTCTCCACTTCAGACGCAATGCTGCCGACGCTGCTTAAAATCGCGAGCAGCGCGGTAATGAAGGAGCCGAAGTACAAGCCCATGCCGAGCAGTTGGGTGGAGAAAAAGTTTTTTTGCATCAGCACGTCGGTCGCGCTGCCTCCCAGCTCACGGCCCAGCTCCCGCGCCGCAAACCAGGTCGCCACGCCAAACAGCAGCAGGAAGGCAAGCGACATCATCATCGTAATCGTAAAAATCCGCTTGGAGAGCATCTCCCTATACGTGATTTTCATGATCGGCCACATGCGCTTCCCCCTCCTTCTTTTGCACCCAGTACAAAAATACTTCCTCCAGCGACTGCTGCTTTTGCACAACCCCATGCACCGCGACGCCTCTGGCGATCAACGCCTGCAAAAGCTCCGGCACCCGATTGTCCCGATCCAGCGTCAGCAGCCACGTAGAGCGGTCAGCGTCTTGTCTGTGCAGCCGCCGGTCAGTGACGAAGGCCGGCAGTTCTTCGCTCGCGGCAAAGCTCGCCGCCTCTACGGTCAGCTCAATCTGAGGAGCGACGCTGCTCAGCTTGCGCCATTCCCCATGCACGACCAGCTCGCTGCGATGGATGATGCCGACGTAGTTGCAGACGCTCTCCATCTCGCTGAGCAGATGGCTGTTGAGAAAAATCGTTTTGCCTTGATCGCGCAGCCTGGCAATCAGCTCGCGCACTTCTTTTCGCCCAATCGGATCAAGCGCTGAAGTCGGCTCGTCCAAAAAAATCAGCTCGGGATCGGACAGTAAAGCGCAGGCGATCCCGATGCGCTGCTGCATGCCTTTGGAGTAGCCGCGAATCCGCTCGCGCTCGCGGCCAGCCATGCCCACCAGCTCCAGCACATGGCGGATGACGGCCTTGCTCTCCGTCCTGGACAGGCCGCACAGCTCGGCATGATGCTCCAGGAGCTGCTGTCCGGTCAGCCAATCCGGATAACGAAACAGCTCGGGCAAATACCCGACTTTTTGGCGCGACGCGACGCTGCCGATCGGGTGGCCGAGCATGACCGCCCTGCCCTTCGTCGGGTGCAAAAGCCCGAGCATCGTTCTGACAAAGGTGCTCTTTCCAGCCCCATTTTGCCCGAGAAATCCAAACACGGAACCGCGCGGCACCTGCAAGGTGATGTTTTTGCACCCTGCCTTGCCGTTGTACTGCTTGGACAGCTCCCAGGTCTCGATGACGTAATCAGACATCTGTTGCCTCCTCTTTCTGACGATAAACGGGACAAAGCAGAGCCTCCCCTTTCAGGAAAACTCTGCCAATCCGCTCGCGCGATTTGCCTGCCCTATTTCAACTGCTTCGCCAAAGCCAGCAGCGCTTCTCCACTCTTGTCACTGCCTTCGAGCATGTGAATTTTTCCGTCCTGCTGCCAGACGAGATGCGTATCGTACCTGCCGGTGACCAGCATGCCGTCCTCGCCGTTTACCTTGACTTCCTTCATGTCGCTCTTGCCGTCAGCCATGTACGGCACCGGAATCGTATGCTTCCAGTCTTTGATGTCGAGCATTTGCTTTTTCACCTGATCCGGAATGAACGGCAGCGCCAGCACTGTCTCGCGCAACTGGAGCAAATCTACGCCCTCTGGCGCTTTCAGCTCAGGCGCGTCCACCACGGAGTAGGAATAGCTGTCTTTGCCAGTGGCGATCCACGTCTTTTGCATCTTCGGAATTTCCAACGAGATGCGCTGGCCGTCCAGCTTCTCATCGAATTTCGCCTCTACCTGCAGTTGGGCCAGCAGCTTGTTCGCCCGCTCGGTGTTGATTTCCAGGTGCACGCGATACGGGGAAGTCACCTCTACGCCGTCCACGATCAGCCCATCCGGCAGCTTCGGCAGCTTGACGCCCGCTTTCTCGGCGGCCTCTCTGCTGTTGTAGTATTGGTTTCGGTTTTCCTGCTTGTCTTTATCCACGCCGTCGATCCAGATTTTCCCGATTCCTTGCAAATCCATCTCGCCGACATTGCCGTTTGCAATCCAGCTTTCCACTTGCTGCAAGTCCTTCGGCGTCACTTTGACAAATTCGACCTTGCTCATGCGGAAAATGGACAGAAAATCATTGGCGGCCGCCTGCACTTGCGGAAAAGAAAGGGATACCGCCACTACGGCTGCTGCTGACGCTGCCGTCATCCAGCGTTTTGTCGTTTTGTTCATCTGTTTCCAGCTCCTTTTCGCGCTGCGCTGCTCGTGGCTGTCCCACTCGCGCAGATCGCTCTTTTTCGTTGTTCCTGCGGTTTGCGAGAAACGCTGCCACGCGGCGTCGGTATCGATCTTCGCCTGGTCCGCCTGGGCAAAAACGTGCGCTTCGATTTTTTCGCGCGTCCAGACATCGAGAGCCGTCAGCTCTTCCAGGCGAGCCTGACACTGTTCGCACTCAGCCAGGTGAGCGCGAAACGTTTCGCTTTGCTGCGCGTCGCATTCCCCGTCCAAAAACGTCTGAATCAAGCCTGTGTCGGCACATTTCATCCTTCTTCCCCCCTGACCCGCTCATATAGCCTGCGAAACTTGCTCTTCGCTCGCGCCAGAACCGTCCCGACGGAGCTGGCCTGCATTCCCGTCGCTTTTGCCAGCTCGGCATAAGGAAAGCCGGAGTATTTCATAAGCAGCAAGGTACGTTCCCGCTCATCCAGCTCATCGAGCACCTCGCGGACGTGGCTGAGCGCTTCCTGCTCCAGCCATACTTCTTCGGACGAAGGCATGACACAAGCCTGATCCGCTGTCCCGCGCTCTTGCCTGTCCTGCCTGCGCTTTTCGGAGCGCAGATGGTTGTAGGCCGCATAGAGAGCCGCTTTGGCCAGCCAAGCCGGAATATTTTCGATGGCGGAGCGATCTGTATGGTAAAAGGAGAGAAACACTTCCTGGGCGATATCCTCCGCTGTTTGCTGTTCACGCACAATCCGCATGATCTGTCGGACAACGAACGGGTAGTAGGCCGTAAACAGCTCCTGAAACGAGTCCGTTTCCGCTCTGGCCCGCATCTGGTTCACCGCCAGCTTTGCCTGCATCTCCATCAATCCTCCTCCTTCCTGCACAGCCACTGTCTTGACGCTCCCTCTTGCGTTCTACACCTTATAGAAACCGCCGACGCCTTTTTTGTGACAGCAGGAAAAAAATTAATCGCGAAAAAAAGCATCCGGCTTCTCCAGAAACCTCCGGGTCAACTGGTAATGCTCCGTATCCTGATAGCGGATCGGTTGCGCGGGAGATTCGTCAAACGTATAGATGTCCGCGCCGGGGTAGCCCAGCAAGATCGGGGAGTGCGTGGCGATCAGAAACTGCGCCCCTTCCTCGACGAGTTCGCGCATGAGGTACAAAAACGCCAGTTGCCGCTTCGGCGACAAAGCCGCCTCCGGCTCGTCCAGCAGGTAGATTCCTTTTCCGTTAAAGCGGTTGGTGAACAAAGCCATAAACGCTTCCCCGTGCGATTGCGAATGCAACGATCTCCCGCCATAGCTGGCTGTGCCGCCAATCTCGTCGATGTGGCTGGCAAACTGGTAGAAGCTTTCCGCCCGCAGAAAAAATCCGTTGGTCTGCTTGGGCATCCACGACAGCCGGATGTAGTCGCCGAGGCTCGCTTCCGCCTTGTCTACGCTGTAGTAGTTGTGGCGGGAACCGCCTGCCGTGTGAAAGCCGCACTGATAGGCGATCGCCTCGAGCAAGGTCGACTTGCCGGAGCCGTTTTCCCCGACAAAAAACGTCACACTGGCCGCAAGCTCGATCGCTTCGAGCGCGCGCAACGACGGCAGGTCAAACGGGTACCGCCTGGCATCGGGAAACTGCTCGCGCAGCAGCTTGATCGTCCGTAAATAAACCAATATTTTCCCCTCCACCCTCACTTTTTTGCCGAGCCACGCCGATACAACCATATAGGGGGGAGTATCGGTGGACAAGGTTTCCTTTCTTCAGGAAAAAAGCGCCTTTCATATGAAATATCCAGAACAGAGCGATCTCTCCTTTTACCGGTGGTTCACACAACAACACCCGGATGAAGCGATCGGCTGGTATCATCTCGGCCAGGCCCGCGAGGCACAAGGAGACACGCGACAGGCGCTGGCCGCTTACAGACAAAGTCTTTTTGCCAAACAAGGCCCCTATTACGACGAGGCGCGAGACGCCTATCAAAAATTGCTGCGCGAGCAAAGCCGCCAAGGCTGGCGCAACCGGGCACGCCTGCTTCTCGCTTCGCTCGCTTTTTTGTACGCCCAATTTGTGTTTTCACCCGGACCTTTGCAGGATGGGGCGCCTGCTGCCAGCGCGCAGCCACAGGCAGTCCCCGCCAGCGCGCCTGCTCCTGTGCAGCCGCACGTCGAGGTGATTGCCGTTCCCGCGATGCTCAGCCCCAAGGAGTTGCAAAGCCAGGTGCGTCGCTATGTAGAGGCGCGGCGCCCGGCGCTCGCACAGCCTTACACCGTACTCGTTGTTCCAGAGGTTCCCGGCTCGCCGCTGTTTACGCCGTTGTTGTTTTATCAGCCCAAACAGGTGCTGGGCGTTCTGCAGTACAATCCAGCCAGCCGGGCGGTCATCAGCCAGCGCTGGTTCGGTTCTCCTGCCAGCTTTGATACGGAGGCGACGCTGGCAGCCGCGAGAGGCGATCTGGCAGTCGAGCAGCAAACGTTGCAGCATGTGCTGACATTGCGCAACGCCCTCTATCGCTACTACCAGCAAAAAGGGACTCTCCCTGCCAGTCTGGCGGATTTGGCGGGCAGCTATCCCGGCAACTATTTGCCGCAGGTTCCGTTCCCGCCAAAGCGGCTGTTGCTGAAAAGCTACCCGTACCATCCGCACGCTTTTCAGAGCGAATCGGCATGGGCGAGCCTGCGCGACGTCCTGCCGCTGCCAGGCTATCCGGAGCCGCTGTCGCCGCTCGCCCCTCTCCAGGTCCGGCTTTCGCAAAAGTCGCATACGCTGCAACTGGTCAGCGGTACGCATCTCGTCCGCAGCTATCCGGCAGCGATCGGCAAAAACGACTCGACACCCGAGGGCTACTACACGATTTTGCAAAAGATCAACCAACCGCGCGGCCACGACAACATTTACGGAACACGCGGTCTGGTGTTTCAAGGCAACGGCTACGCCATCCACGGAACCAACCACCCCGAGAGCATCGGAACGTCCGTCTCGCTCGGCTGTGTCCGGCTGTTCAATGCCGCCGTGGAGGAGCTGTACACCTTTGTCTCGCTGGGCACGGAATTTATCATCTCGAATGCCCCCGTACCCGCCCAGCCGTGGAGCAACCCGGCTCTCTTCATCCTTCCGGCGGGACCCGAGGAAGAGACGCCCAACGTCATATACACCTGGCTGCATTAATCTCCCTATGAAAAGACGAACCAGTATCATCGCTGGTTACGTGGCGATTCCATCCAAAAAAACGCGATGACCGCTTTGCTCGCGGCAAGCGGTCATCGCCATGTTTTTGCCCGGCGGCAAACCTCGTTTTCCACTGAAAAAAGCGCGCCCCGCCATCGGGAACGCGCCTTATTTTTTATGGCCTTATTTTTCTTCTTCCAACTGACTGATCGTTTCTTCCTGTTCTTCTTCCGGATTCCAGTAATCGAGCACTTTTCCTTGCAGAACTTTGCCTTTGACAAATTCCACCTGCTGCTCGCTAAAATCCTCTGTCCAATCGACGCCCAATTCCTCAGCCAGCCGCACGACAGTCAGCAGCTCTGACCAGGCGACGTAACGTTTGTACCAGAAAAACTGTGGCTGCTCGTTCATATATGGGTAAAGGTCGTCAAAATCGGTATGTTTACAGTCGAGAGCTCGCTCAAAATTCACTTTGGCTCGGCGTAATTGGTCCTTGAAAAAAGTGGGCAAATCTCTTTGTGCGAAGTCAGACATGGACTGTCCCCCCTGTCTCCCGATTTACTGGTATTGTACCACGCGAAAGAAGATGTGCAAATAGTTGAATCTGTCGAGTTGTCTATCCTATGCTACTCAACCGCCATTCGTTCCATTGGGATCAGTCTGTTGCTGAGCGCCATCTACAGGCTGTGCCGGCTGCTGATTGCCGCCTGTAGAACCGCCTGATTGCCCGTTGTCCGGATTGGCGATGTCTGGCGGGATTTCGCCAGCATTTCCCGGGTTTCCTGGATTGCCTTGATTTCCCTGGCCTCCGTTCGGATCTTGGCCGCCTGGTTGGCCGCCGTTGCCCGGATTGTTGTTGCCGCCAAAGTTCGGCGGGAACTGGATCGTGCCGTCGCCGTTGTCGGTTCCTGTTCCGTCCGGGTTTTGCTCCTGGCTGTTGCCGTCCTCGTGATGGCTATCTCCTGCATTAATCAAGTTTTCCAGGTTTTGCGAGTTAATGCTCGTAATCGGCGAAGGCGTCTGCTCCTCGCCCTGGGCGTTGCGCGGAACGACGACATAGCGGTACTCGTTCGGATTATCCAGCGCATCGACGAACGTCGTGTCCTTCAATCCCGCCGCGATCAGCTCGCGCTCGCCATTTTGCTTGACGCGGTACACATCGTATGTGTAATCAGGCGCTCCGCCAATCCAGCTCAAGACGACTTTCAACTGGTTGTTGTCGAGTGTCAGGTCTGCCGCCAGTTGCAGCGGTTGAGCTGCTTCTTCCTCCGGCTGTTCCTCCACTGCGCCATCCGGCCGCACGAAGTCTGTCGCCTTCACGCCCTTCAAGCCTGCTGCGAGCACCTTGGAGAACATTTGCGCGGTCAAGCTGCTGCCCTGGCGCATCAAGTGCTGTTTGTCCTCGGGGTCGAAGCCCATCCAGACGGCGCCGACGTATTCCGGCGTATAGCCGACGAACCAGGCATCCTTGTTCACGCTGCTGTCCCCGGCGATCGACTGGGTCGTACCCGTTTTTCCGGCAACGTGGCGACCGGAGATGCGGGCCGCTTTCCCCGTCCCTTCCTGAACCGCTCTTTCCAACATGGTGTGAACAGCCCAAGCCGCTTTCGGCTTCAGTACTTCGGTCTGTTTGCCTTCGTACTCCCGGACGACACCTTCGCTCTTGTTTTCGATTTTCGTGATCGTGTGCGCCTCGGACATGACCCCGCCGTTGACAAAAGCGGTATAGGCTTGCGCCATTTTCAGCGGAGACGTCCCTTTGCTGAGACCTCCGAGCGCAATCGCCAGGTTACGGTCCTCCGGCGCCAGCTCGATGCCGAATTTTTGCAAGTAATCGATGCCTGTTTGGACGCCGATCTCATTCAACAGCCAAACCGCCGGCACGTTGAGGGAATCGATCAACGCGCGGTTCATGCTTACGGAATCGCTGTATTTGTTGTTGTAGTTGCGAGGCTCGTAGCCGTTAAAGCTCTGCTTTTTGTTGCTGAGCGAAGAATTTGGCCCCCACTTGCTGTCTGAGTCAATCGCTGGCGCGTACACAGCCAGCGGCTTGAAGCTGGAGCCCGGCTGACGCTTCATGTCTGTCGCGTAGTTGAAGCCTTTTGCCGCGTAGTTGCGGCCGCCCATCATCCCGGCGATGCCGCCGTTTTTCGCATCCACGACGATCATGGCCGATTCGACGCCGCGCTTCGCCCCGTCTTTCGGGAAGTTTTTCGCGTTGGCATACTCGGCGATCATGGCATCCTGCACTTTCGGATCAAACGTCGTGTACACTTGCCAGCCGCCGCGGTACAGCTCTTCCTCTGTCACGCCGTACTTGGCGTCCGCTTCCTCTACCATATGGTCGAAAAAGGCGCGGTAGCCTTTTTTCAGGCTGGCTCCGGCTACTTCCGTCGGTTCGGTTGGCAGCGGCTCTGCCTGCGCTTCGTTTTTTTGCGCTTCGGTAATGATGCCCTGCTCATACATCAGGCGAATGACGGTATCCCGGCGCAGCTTCGCCTTTTCCGGGTCGTTGAACGGCGAATAAGTCGTCGGCGCTTTCGGAATCGCCGCCAGCATCGCTGCTTTGGCAATGGTGAATTCGTCATCGCTGACAGAGTGTCCGAAGTAGTAATTGGACGCATCCTCGACGCCGAACTCCCCTTCGCCCAAATAGACGCGGTTTAAGTACATTTCCAAAATCTGATCCTTCGAATATCGGCGCTCCAGTCCGATCGCGATACTCATCTCTTTCGTCTTGCGCCAAAACGTTTGGTCCAGGGTGAGAAATACGTTGCGGGCTAGCTGTTGGGTAATCGTGCTTCCCCCTTCAGCCAGTGAACCTTTTTTAATGTCATTGATAATGGCTCCGCCGATCCGGATCATGTCGACGCCCTTGTGCTCGAAAAAGCGTTTGTCCTCGACGGCGAGGAACGCGTTAATCAAAATTTTCGGCATCTCGTTGATCGGCTTGTATTCACGGTTTTTTTGACGAATCAGGCTCGTCATCTCTTCGCCGTTTTTGTCGTATATGACGGTTGGTTCTGTTTTCAAATCTTTCAGCTTCTGTTCGTTTTCCGCAATCATCCGGTCTCCCGCATACAACAGGGAGAAGTATCCCCCAATGACGCTCAAGATGAGAAAGACTGCGAATCCTACGGCAATCATCAGCAAGTTGTTTTTCTTCTTCCTGACTTTCTTCTTGGCCTTTGTTGCCATTTCTTACCTCCTGGTTTTCTCTCTCCCCCGCATCTTATATAGACGGATGCTTTTGAAAAAAGTTTCTTCCTTTTGGTTTTGGCACGTGTCTATCATTCCATACTGATTCCCATTTGTCACTGGAAAAGCCTATCTCCCGAGAGAGATAGGCTTTTTTTACGGAGCAAAAACCATTTATTTGAGCAGCTCTTCTGCTGTTGCGACCACATTTTCCACCGTAAAGCCGTACTCGCGCATAATGCGCTCGCCTGGTGCGGATGCGCCGAACTGGTTGATCGCGATGACTTTGCCGCCATCCCCGGCGTAACGCTCCCAGCCCATCGGAGAGCCCATTTCCACGGCTACCCGTGCTTTTACCGTTGGCGGAATGACCGCATCGCGGTATTCTTTCGGCTGGCGCTCGAACAGGTTCCAGCTCGGCATGGACACGACGCGCGCTTCGATTCCGCGGGAGAGCAGCTCTTCGCGGGCTTGCATCACCAGAGACACCTCGGAGCCGGTAGCCAGCAGGATGAGCTGCGGGTTGCCGCTTGGCGCATCCGCCAGTACGTAAGCGCCTTTGGTCACGCCTTCTGCCGCTTTTTCGATCGTCTCAGGCAGGACTGGCAAGTTTTGGCGAGTCAGCACCAGAACGACTGGCTCGTCTGTGCGGGATACCGCGTATTTCCACGCTTCGTTCGTCTCCACCGCATCTGCCGGACGCAAAATGGTCAGTCCCGGCATCGCGCGCAAGGAAGCGAGCTGCTCGATCGGCTCGTGCGTCGGACCGTCTTCGCCGACAGCGATGGAGTCGTGCGTGAACACGTACACCACTGGCTGTTTCATCAGGGCAGAGAGACGGATCGCCGGACGCAGGTAGTCCGAGAAGACGAAGAACGTACCGCCGTACACTTTCACGCCGCCGTGCAGGGCCATCCCGTTGAGGGCAGCACCCATGGCGAACTCGCGAACGCCGAACCAGATGTTGCGGCCATCGTAGGAGCCTGGCAGGAAGTTGCCCGCTTCTTTGATGACGGTGTTGTTGGAATGAGCCAGGTCAGCGGAACCGCCGAGGAAGAACGGAACGGTTTTCGCCAGCGCGTTGATCGCGTTGCCGGAAGCTACGCGAGTCGCCAGTTTGGCTCCTGCTTCGTACACAGGCATGTTCGCATCCCAGCCTGCCGGCAGGTGGCCTTCCTGTGCTGTCGTGAATTGCGCAGCCAGCTCTGGGTACGCCTTGGCGTAAGCCGCAAACTTGTCGCGCCACGCGGCTTCCGCTTTTTCGCCCGCTTCTGCCAGGCTTGCGTAGAAGTCGGCTACTTCCTGCGGCACGTGGAATTCGTTTTCATGCGTCCACGCGTAGTTCGCTTTTGTCAGCTTCACTTCGTCCTTGCCGAGCGGTGCGCCGTGGGAAGCGCTGGAGCCGCCTTTGTTCGGGCTGCCGTAGCCGATGACGGTTTTGACTTCGATCAAGGTAGGACGGTCGAGATCTGTTTTCGCTTCTGCAATTGCAGCTTCGATCGCTGCCAGATCGTTTCCGTCTTCTACGCGCAAGTATTGCCAGCCGTATGCCTGGTAGCGTGCCGCCACGTTTTCCGAGAAGGAACGGGACAGCTCGCCGTCCAGGGAGATGTCGTTCGAATCGTAGAGCACGATCATTTTGCCGAGCTTCAGGTGAGCCGCCAGGGAGGAAGCCTCGCTGGACACGCCTTCCATCAGGTCGCCGTCGCCGCAAATGACGTAGGTGTAGTGGTTGACGATGTCAAAGTTGTCGCGGTTGTAAACAGCCGCCATATGTTTTTCCGCCATGGCCATCCCGACAGCCATCGCGATTCCTTGTCCCAGCGGTCCGGTCGTCGCATCAACACCAGCCGTATGCCCAAACTCCGGGTGGCCTGGCGTCTTGCTGCCCCACTGGCGGAAGTTATGTAGGTCTTCCAGCGAAACATCGTATTTCATCAAATGCAACATCGAGTATAATAGCATAGAGCCATGTCCTGCAGACAGGACAAAACGGTCGCGGTCCATCCACTGCGGATTGCTAGGGTTGACCTTCATGAAACGGCTCCACAGAACATGAGCCATAGGGGCAGCGCCCATCGGCATTCCTGGGTGGCCGGAATTGGCCTTTTCGATGGCATCAATAGCCAACGTGCGGATGGTGTTAATGGATAGCTGATCGACAGACGTATGCTGAGTCATCTCGCGAAATCCTCCCTGTGCTTTTCTATAAGTCAATACGTAGTATCGGGTAAAACACACTGTGCCATTATAGCACAGTTCAAAGTCAGATTCATGCTTGCTTTCATAGAATAAGGAGGTCTTTTTCGAATGTCTTCTACCATCTACCTCATCATTGGCATCGTGCTGGCAATCGCCGGGTTCGGCATGCTGTTTGCCGCCATGAGCAGCTCGCCCGTCCTGAAAAAGAACAGGGAAAAACGGCGCAGACAAGCTGCGGAAAATCATCGTCCAGAGGAAGGCTGAGAAAAGGAGCTGCGCTATGCGAACCCATTTTACCATGCCGGTTGCCGTGCATCTTTTTCTCGTGAGAGGCAACGAGATTTTGCTGCTGCGCCGCTACAATACAGGCTATGAGGACGGAAATTACAGCGTCCCGGCCGGACATCTGGATGGAAACGAGGAAGTCAAGACAGCGGCCATCCGCGAAGCCCGGGAAGAGTGCGGCATCGAGATTGCTCCCTCTGCCCTCTCGCTCGTCGGCGTCATGCACAGGCGCTCCACCGACGAGCGAATCGACTTTTTTGTCGCCGCCACAAGCTGGCAGGGCGAGATCGTGAACGCCGAACCGGACAAATGCGACGAGCTGGTCTGGGCGGACCTCGACCAGTTGCCGGACAACGTCATTCCGTATGTCAGACAGGCGATTGCCAATTACAGGCGGAACAAGTGGTTTGACAGCTTCGGCTGGGAGCTGCCCGCGGCGCCTTCCCCAACATGAAAAAGAGCCGGCTGTCCTGGGCGTTTTCCCTCTCAGGCAGTCGGCTCCTTTTGCAATTCTCCCCTGTGCTTCGCGTTTGTGGCTCCCATCCAAAGCTTCATTCGCATGTACTGGCGAATCGTGATGTAGGAGACGGCGGCCACAACTGCCGTCACCAACGTAATTTTCCTGTACTGGTACACTCCTGCCAACAGCGCGTCCAACTCGTCCGGGAACCAGTAGCCCATGAGAAAATAATGAAGGGTCCAGACGAACGTGCTGGGCAAAAAAAACAGCAAAAGCTGGCGCAGCGGCAACCGATACAAGCCCGCAGCAAAAGGAACGAGGTAGCGAACCACCGGGATAAAAACGCTGATCGCCAGTACCCAGCCTACATATTCCCGCTCCCTTTGCCCAAGTCCCCATCCCGGGCGCAGGCGGGCAGCCCAGCGGCGGCCGAACAGCCGGGCCAGAGCAGGTGCGCCCATCCATGCTCCGGCGATGTAGCTCGCCGCCACTCCGACGAGCGCCGCCGAAAAAACGGCTGCGTACACAACGGAAAATGCCGCATCCTCATGCGCGATCTTTGGGCCCAGGCTCATCACCGAAACTTCATCGGGAACGAGCTGCCGTAAAAGTTCTTTCCATAATTCCCGCAAAAACGTTGCGTAGTCTGTCATCGCCACCGCCGCTCCTTCTCTCCATCCTGCTCTCTATGCTACAGGGTAAACCTTTCTAAAATGGAGAGAATGCCTTACGTTTTTGGAAAGGATTTATGAAGAATTTCTTAAGAAAGCGGTCGCGGCTGCGTCCAGCCATTGGCGAAGCCTGATCTGCACAAAAAAACGCGCTTATCACCGCCGCATCCTAAGAGCGGCAGATAAACACGCCTCGTTCCGGTTTTTCTTTTTTTCGGTTAGCGGCCGTCCAGCGCCTTGCGCTTGCTGCGCACGGCTGACATGGCCTCCATAAACTCTTCTTTTTCAATGACATTCAATTCGTACAGCTCGCGAATCTCGTCCTCTATCAAGAGCAGATCCCCCTCCGGGTCTCCCGTGTAGATGAACAAACCGAAGCGGTGCAGAAACGTCTTTAAATCGAACTCATTGGGGTTCGCTTTCAATGGGCTCCCTCCAGATCGATTTCCATCCTCGCGAGGACGGCATCGTAGTCAAACTCGACAGCAAAGCCGGTAATGACGATGATCTTCGCATGCGGATACGCTTCCTGCCACGCCTCCTCCTCTTCAGGCTTCAATCCGACAATGTACAGCGGATCTTTGGAAAGCTGGGGATGTCCCTGGCACAGACGCAAAAATTCGCGGCATCTGTCCTGCTCCTGTGCCGCATTCAAGACGAGGACCGCGCGCGTCACCTCATTCGACTCCCGTTGCCCGGCGATCAGCTCAAACGTTTTCGCTGTAGGCACGATCGCATTCACCTCAGGAAAGCGGTCGAGAACTTCATCCAGCCAGTCATCTTCATGCCAGGCCAGGTAGTACAGCATTGCAGTAGACATGTGACAAACACCTCATGGATATATACTAGACAACTTGCAAAACGTTTCTTGTTTCTTTTCCATTATAGCACGCTATCGGCAATGCTGCCCACGCCGCTCGCTTGACTTCGACACTTCGTTCACGTAAGGTGGAAAATGCAAGCAAATAGTAGCTGATATTTGTGTGAAACGAGGTAAATGTTGTGAATAAGAAGTACCTGGCCCTCTTGTTCTTCATCGCCTTTTTGACCATGCTCGGGTTTGGCATCATCATTCCCATTCTCCCTTTCTTTGCAGAAAAACTGGGTGCGTCTTCCTTTCAAATCGGCGTTTTGTTCGCCAGCTACAACATCATGCAGCTATTGTTCGCACCTGTATGGGGAAGCCTCTCCGACCGGATCGGGCGAAAGCCGCTCGTCTCTTTTGGCCTTCTCGGCTTTGCCGTCACGTTTATCCTGTTTGGGATGGCGGACAGCTATGCGGAAATGCTCATGTACCGCATCCTGGGCGGCATCGTCTCCGCAGCGGCTCTGCCTACGGTAACAGCCATGGTCGCAGACCTGTTTCCGTCTGAAGAGCGGGCAAAAGGAATGGGCGTAGTCGGTGCCGGAATCGGGCTCAGCTTTGTGTTCGGCCCCGTCATTGGCGGCCTGCTCAGCGGGTACGGGTTTGCGATTCCGTTTTACGCTTCGGGAATCGTCGCGTTCGTTACGTTCCTCTTCATTCTTGTCGCCTTGCCGGAGAGCTTGCCCAAGGAAAAGCGGACGAGCCTGCAAAAAGAAGCAAGGGAAAACCCGTTCACTTCTCTGTTCGGTTCCCTGTCTTTGCTCTATGCGATCCTGTTTGTCGTCTCGTTCGCCTTTTCCGGGCTGGAGACGACCTTTGCGCTGTTCATCAGCGATCTGTACGGCTTTACGTCCAAAGACCTCGGCTACATGTTCCTCGTCATGGGCATTATCGCGGCCTTGGTGCAGGGCGGCCTGATCGGCAGACTGGTCAAGCAGTTCGGGGAAGCCTCTGTGCTTGCGCTGGGGATGATCTTTTACGGCATCGGCTTTTTCGCGATTCCGCTGTCCGGCAACTTTTGGGCGCTGGCCTTGATTTTGTCCTTGTTCGGGGCTGGACAAGGCATGATCCGGGCAACCGCTACCGCGATGATTACGCAGCGCACTACGCAAGGGCAAGGCGTGACCAGCGGGGCGATCAGCTCGATGGACAGCCTCGGACGGATTTTGGGTCCACTGGCAGGCGGCGCGGTCTACCAATTTTCCCACAGCGGACCGTTTTTTCTCGGCGGCGTCCTGATGGTGCTGATTCTGCTCTGGTTTTTCGGCAGCTATCGGCGGCTGCCCGACCCGGAGCCGACCATGCAAACCTCGAATTAAGCAAAAGCCCGTATGCGCGGCAAACGCCAAAGGCAGCGGAAGTCCCGGACTGTTTTCTCGTCCGCGGCCTCCGCTGCCTTTTGGTTTGCTCAAGCTCCAGGCAAAAGCGAGTTGCGCCTATGCTTCCTGCATTTGCATCCAGGCGAAGTACGACTCATCCAGTTCGGCTTGCACCTGCTCGATTTGCTTTTGCCACTCCGCCAGTTGCTGGTAGTCCGCCCCTGCCTCCAGAAGCAGCCTGTTCAAGCGCTCTTTTTGCTCCTCCAGTCTGGCAATGCGCGCTTCCAGCTCGGACAGCTTGTAGGCATTGGGGCGTTTTGTCTGTGCGCAAGCGGGCGCGCCTGCCGAAGACGGTTTGCTTTCTGCCGCTGGCCGCTCTGGCTTGGTCCCTTTGCCGCGCGATTCCTCCGCGAGCCTGTCAGCCCGCGCTGCGCTGCGCCGCTTCTGCTTTTCGCGCGCTTCCTCGTAGCTGCCGACGTCGTGCACAAGCTGTCGGTCCTCCACCCAAAAGACGCCGTCGACCATTTTTTGCAAAAAATAGCGGTCGTGGGAGACGATGAACAAGGAGCCGTGAAAATCAGCGAGCGCTTCCTCAAGCGTTTCCCGCGCTTCGATATCGAGATGGTTGGTCGGTTCGTCCAGGATGAGCAGGTTGATGTCCTGGTGCATGAGCTGGGCCAGGCGCAGCCGCATGCGCTCGCCGCCGCTCAACTGGCTGATCCGCTTGAAGACATGCTCGCCGTAAAACAGAAACCGCGCCAGCAAATGCCTCGCTTCTGCCTCCGTCACCTTCGCCACGTCGCGGAACGCGTCGATCAGCCGCTGGTTTTGGTCCCCTTCCAGCGCTTGCTGCGAAAGATAACCGACCTTGACGCTGCTGCCCAGTTTGAGCGTGCCCGCATCCGGCTCGATCTCGCCCAACAGCATGCGGATCAGCGTCGATTTTCCGCAGCCGTTCGGCCCGAGCAACGCCTTTCGCTCCCCGAAGCGCAAAAGCAGGCTGGCGTCGGAAAACAACGGCTTGCCCCCGTACGCTTTGTGCACGCCTTTTACGATCAGCACATCCTGGCCGCTCCGGTCGGTCTTTTTGAACTGCAAGCCCATCCGGTCGGCTTCCATTTTCGGCCGCTCGATCCGCTCGATGCGCGCCAGCGCCTTTTCCATGCTCTTCGCCCGGCGGTGAAACGCTTCGTTCGGCGGGTTGGAGCGGTTGCCCCACTCTTTGAGCCGCTTGATCGTCTCCTTCATCTTTTTGATTTTTTTCTGCTGCTCCTGATAGGCGGCAAACTGCCGCAGCAAGCGCTCCTCCCGTTCGGCGGCAAAAGCGCTGTAGTTGCCGATGTAGTACTCCGCTTCCCCGCCGTCGACATGGTAGATCGACGTCACGACGGCATCCAGGAAGTAGCGGTCGTGGGAAATAATCAACACCGTTCCCGGATAGCTCTGCAAAAATTGCTCCAGCCACTCCATCGATTCCACATCGAGGTGGTTGGTCGGCTCGTCGAGCAGCAGGACGTCGCTTTTTTGGCACAAGAGCTTGGCCAGCCCCGCCTTCGTCTTTTCGCCCCCGCTAAGCTGGGCAAAAGGCGTCGCCAAAAGCTCCGCGCTGACGCCTAAGCCTTGCGTCACCTGCGCCATGCGCGTCTCCCACTGGTAGCCGTCCAACTGCTCAAACTCGTCCTGCAGCTTCTGGTAGCGCTGCATCAGCCGATTCAACTCGGCCTCGTTTTCGTAGAGCAGGACCATCTGCCCTTCCAGCTCGCGCATCTGCTCTTGAATGTGACGCACATCGGCAAACGCGCTTGCCACCACATCCTCGCCCGTCCAGTCTGCCGGGTAGTGCGGAGACTGCGGCAAGTATGCCCATACCGTTCCTTTGGCGCGGTACAGCTCGCCCGCATCCGGGCTTTCGATTCCGGCCAGCAGCTTGAACAAGGTCGTTTTCCCCGCTCCGTTCGGCCCGACGATCCCTACCCGCTCGCCCGCCTTTATTTCCAGTGTAACGCCTTGCAGAACCGGATCGGCTCCGTACGATTTTTCCAATTGTGTAGTCGCGACGATAATCATGAGTTCATTTCCTCCTTGGTTAGTGATAACGGTTTAAAATAATGGACTTCCTTGGCTGGCCCCGGCCGACTTTTGCCCCCGCGCTTGCCCGCGAACAGGCAAAAATGGACGCAAAAAAGCCGCAGGCCATTACCTGCGGCATCGTAAGGGGAGCCACTCGCCAGCGCAAAACGCCGCGCGAGTCAGTCACCCATTATGAACAAGAACAAACCGTCCCTGGTCGATGCATGGTACGCCTGTGGAAACTCCGTTCAGTTGTATGCGCAAAAATGGGCAGACTGGTCCCGTTGAAAGAAAAATCATGCGTCATACTGGAAGTTTCTACCACAAACCATGCCTGAACGGTTCCGAACACGTACATACACCTCCATTCCCAAGGATTAGGTAAATCTTATCCACCATCATATACCAGCTTCACGCGAAAAACAAGCGCCAAAACGCTGCTTGGAAAAACGCCTACTGTCCTTGCGCCTGACCCTCGAACAGCGGCTTGTTCGTATCCGCGTCTATAAACGAGATCGTCGTGTACGGTGGGAGCTTCACTTTTGCCGTCAAATACGGGTAGGCGATCACTTGCGGATACATCATCCCCGGCGCAGGCTCTGTCTGCTTGACGTACACAAAAAGCTGCTCCCATTTTTGCTCGACCTTTGTAACTTGCAAGCCATAGCCGGGATGGGGAGCCTGGCCGCGGGCAATGACGTACAAGTCTCCCCGCTGATGGACGCCCCGCTTTCCTTTGACCGACTCGATGAAGTCCTGCTCTTCTTTGCTCAACTGTTTTTCGTCCACGAGGACAAATGCATCGTTTTGCGCTTTCGACACGATTTCCACCGCCTTTTTCTCCTCATTCCAGGCAATCTCATGCCCTGCCTGCTCCACGAGCCAGCGCAGCGGCACGTACACCTCTTTGCCGCGGACGAGCGCAGCCTCGCCGCCTGCTACCGTCTTGCCGTCCACCGTCACTGTTCCCGCGTCCAACTGGAACACAATCGTCCGCTCGCCCAGCTTAAACTGCCCTTTTTGTCCGTCGAGCGTCCAGGCCGCTTGCAGCAAGCTGGCTGCGTCCGCGGCAGACACGTATGTTTTCTGCTGCTGGAGAATCGCCTGCTTTTGCAGAGCCGCAGCTTTTCCATCTACCAAAACCGTCGCCGTTTGCGTACCGCCCGTTGCCGCGAGCGCCGGGGCCACGGCAAGAAGTTGGAGGCTCAGCGCAACGGCCATCCATGTCTTTCCTCTCATCTTTGTTCCTCCATTCCATTGCTGTCGGATTGTTTCTATCTTGTTAGACTTTCGGTTGTTCTTATTCGTTTCAGTGCTTGCGCCAAAAAAAAAGCGGCCTGCCATCTGCGGCAGGACCGGAGCTTTTCCTGGCGCAAGCACGCTTTAGTGCAACAGCCAGTTTCCCATCAGCACGACGGCTGGAATCGTCAATAGCGCCAGCAGTGTGGAAAACACCGTCGTCATCGCGCCCATTTCCTCGTCGGCCTTGTACCGCCCGAACAGAATCGAGGCGAGCGTCAACGTAGGCATCGCCACCTGCACGAGCGTGACGCTGACGATATCGCTGTCCAGCGAAAAGGTCGACAGCAGCAAGGCCGTCAGCAGCGGAAAGACGAACAGCTTGAAGGCCAGCGGCATCCCGAGCAGCGGGAGGGACACTTGCGGCTTGTTGCGCAAAAACAGCGGAAGCAGCATCCCGATGTACATCATGGCGAGCGGCGAAGCCAGCTTCGCGAGCGTGCCGAACAGATGCTTGACCGGCTCTGGCGGGGCAAAGCCGACCAGGGCGGAGCCAAGTCCGAATACAATCGCAATCATCGGAATGTTGACAAGCGTCTTCAGCCCTTTCAGCGAAAACGAGCCTTTTTCCTGCAGCATCATGACGCCAACCGTCCAGAGCACGACGTCTACGCCAGCGTCAAAGATCGCCGCCAGCAAGGCGCCTTTTGGCCCGAACAAGGCGGCGCACAGCGGAAGCCCGATGAAGCCGGTGTTGCCAAGCCCGGACAAAATCGCGATTTCCCGCCGCTTTTTCGCAGGCAACGGCAGCGTCCTGGCCCCCGCCCAACCGAGAAAAATGCCCAGACAGTTCAGGACGATCGAAATGACGAATATTGCAAAAATTTGAATCAAAAGCTGATGGTCGATTTGCGTCTGAAAAATTCCGTCCAAAATGATACACGGCATCGCCACGTTGATAATGATCGTAATGACAAGCTGACGGGAATCGGCCGTCAGCGGCTGGCGGTAACCGATCAGGCTACCGATGCCGATAATGACGGCCATGATGAGAACGGATTGCTGCAACGTTTGAAATTCCATCGCCCGCTTCCCCCGCCTACATTTCTACTGGCAGCCATTGCAGTTCTTGTGGCTCGCCTTTGTCGCAAGTTCGGAGCACATCGCCGCACAGCGGGACAGCCTTCTCCAGCGGGATGCACCAGGAGAGCGGAAACACCGCCTCGCCGCCTTCAATGACGAGCGACGCCATCACCGCGCTCTGCTCGCCCGTGGTCAACACAAAATGCTGCTCGCCCGGCTCGTGTTCCTTCCATTGAACCAGCACCTTGCCTTTGTTTCCGCCAGCCACCACCAGATCCACATGGTCGCCGTAAGCCGCATGCACGAGCGTCCGGTTCACGCCGTCCAACTGCGCAATTTCCCGCAATACTTCGTGCCAGGCTACGTGTTTTTGCTCCGTTCCGCTTGCATCCGTGTACATACGCCAGTCGTTTAACATGCTGATTGACTCCTTTTATCGGTTCGTTGTTGTCCCATCTATTTCACCGCTTTTTCTCCATAAAAAAGCAGGCAAACTCCCAAGGTCGTACTCATTGTACGCTATGTGCGCCCACAACCTCAACCACTACTTGCACAATAAGCGGCTCTCATTCGCACATAGCCCCGGGGCAATTGGAGAATCCTGAAAAGGAACCGTTTGCGCAAAAACCAATTCATAGTAACCGAATCGGATTTAGCATTTTTATGATTGACAAAGCCCGATGAGCCTACTACTATGAATCCATGAAATTCGATCAACATAAAGGGGATTATCATCATGAAAAAAGTCATTTTCTCTACTCTGCTCTCTTGCCTGTTGTTGGGACTCGTTGGCTGCAGCAGCTCCGGCGCGCCTTCCCAATCCGATAATGCAACGCCGCCAGCAGCGTCGCAAAACCTGCTGGAAAAAGTCAAAGCGGAGAAAAAGCTCGTCATCGGAACGGAAGGTACATACTCGCCGTTTACGTACCATGACCAGTCCGGCAAACTGACCGGATACGATGTCGAGGTCGTGACCGAAGTCGCCAAGCGCCTTGGCGTCGAGCCGGTGTTTCAGGAAACCCAGTGGGATGCCATGTTCGCCGGACTGGATTCCAAACGCTTTGACGTGATTGCCAACCAGGTAGGGATTCGCCCAGACCGCCAGGAAAAATACGATTTTTCCAAGCCGTACACGATCTCCCGCGCCGTTCTCGTCACCCATAAGGACAATACGGCTGTAAAAGGCTTCGCTGACATCAAAGGCTTGAAGGCCGGCCAGTCCATGACCAGCAACTACGCCGACCTCGCCCGTTCGCACGGAGCGGAGATCGTCGCCGTCGACAACTTCAACCAGGCGATTGACCTGATCGCACAAAAACGCGTCGACGTCGTCATCAACGACAACCTGTCCGTGCTCGACTTCCTGAAGCAAAAGCCGGACACGCCAATTCAGATCGTGACCAAAAACGAAGAAGGCCAGCCGACCGCGTTCATGTTCCGCAAGGGCAGCACAGAGCTGGTGGACGCGATCAACAAGGTGCTCGATGACATGCACCAGGACGGCACGCTGAAATCCATCTCCGAAAAATGGTTCGGCGAAGACATCACCAAGTAAACGTTCGTTGACAAAATTGTCCGTCCCTTTTAGTATGTTCCTATCAAAAAAACATATCGGTTTAGTGGGGGTTCCTTTATGAAAAAACTATTGTTTTCCGTTCTCGCATCTACCTTACTGGTCGCTTTGGCAGGCTGCGGCTCCTCTTCTTCCCAAGCGCCACAAAACAACGCAGCACCAGCAGCGAGCGAAGAGAAAAAAGAGCAAAACTTGCTGGAAAAAGTAAAAGCGGACGGAAAAATCTTGATCGGGACCGAGGGCACTTACGCTCCGTTCACCTTCCACGACCAATCTGGCAAGCTGACCGGCTATGACGTAGAAGTCGTAACGGAAGTCGCCAAGCGCATCGGCGTCGAGCCTGTGTTCCAGGAAACCCAGTGGGACGCCATGTTCGCCGGACTCGATTCCAAGCGCTTTGACGTCGTGGCGAACCAGGTGGGAATCCGCCCGGACCGTCAGGAAAAATACGATTTCTCCAATGCGTACACCGTTTCGACGGCCGTTCTTGTGACCCACAAGGACAACACGACCGTCAAAGGCTTTGAAGATATCAAAGGCTTGAAAGCGGCACAGACGCTGACGAGCAACCTCACGGACATCGCGAAGAAAAACGGCGCAGAAATCGTCGGGGTAGAAGGCTTCAACCAGGCGATCGACCTGCTCACTTCCAAGCGTGTCGACATCACGATCAACGACGGCCTGTCGCTGTTGGACTTCCTCAAGCAAAAGCCGGATACGCCGATCAAAATTGTCGCCAAAGATCCGAACGTCGCGAAAAACGGGTTCCTCTTCCGCAAAGGCAGCACAGAGCTGGTTGACGCGTTCAACAAAGCGCTGGATGATATGACGAAAGACGGTACCCTCGCAAAAATTTCCGAGAAATGGTTTGGTGCAGATGTTTCTAAGTAACTTCTTTGACAACCCGGAACGCCTGAACCGATGGATGGATATTGCGCAAAGCTCCTTTCTGCCTCTTTTGAAAGGAGCCTTGCTCTATTCTTTGACGCTTGCCATCGTTTCTTTTTTCTTCGGCCTGATTATCGCTGTTTTAACCGCTTTGGCCCGCCTGTCCGGCATCAAGCCACTGGTGGGCATCGCCCGTTTTTATGTATCGCTCATTCGCGGGACGCCGCTCTTGGTGCAACTGTTCATCATTTTCTTCGGCTTGCCGAGCGTCGGCATCATGATCGACCCGTTCCCTTCTGCGATCATCGGCTTTTCGCTCAGCGTCGGCGCCTATTCTTCCGAAGTCGTGCGGGCTGCCATCCTGTCCATTCACAAAGGACAGTGGGAAGCGGCGTACTCGCTCGGGATGACCTACTGGCAGGCGCTGCGCCGGGTCGTGCTTCCCCAGGCAGCACGCGTCTCTGTTCCGCCCCTGTCCAACTCGTTCATCAGCCTGGTCAAAGATACGTCGCTGGCGGCGGCGATTCTCGTTCCCGAGATGTTTCGCAAGGCACAGGAGATCGTCGCCGCGACCTATGAGCCGCTGCTCGTCTATTCGGAGGCGGCGCTCATTTACTGGATGATTTGCTTCGTCCTCTCTTTCATCCAGGACCGGATTGAAAACAAGCTGGACCGCTACGTCTAAAAAGCAGGTGAACCCAGATGATTACCATCACGGATTTGCATAAACAGTTTCACAACTTGCACGTGTTAAAAGGCATCTCCCTGACCGTGGAAAAAGGAAAGGTCGTCGTCATCATCGGCCCTTCCGGCTCCGGGAAAACGACGCTGTTGCGCTGCCTGAACGCGCTGGAAGTGCCGACCAGCGGCAGCGTGCAGATCGGCGAGGTCAAGCTGGACTTTTCGCAAAAGCTTGAACGCGCAAGCATCCCGCGGCTGCGCAAACAGACAGGGATGGTGTTTCAAAGCTACAACCTGTTTCCGCACATGACCGCCGTGGAAAACGTCATGGAAGGCCCTGTGACCGTCAAAAAGGAAAGCAAAGAGAGCGCGCGGGCCAAAGCGGCCAAGCTGTTGTCCAAAGTAGGGCTAGGCGACAAGCTCGACCATTACCCGGCACAGCTCTCCGGCGGCCAGCAGCAGCGTGTCGGGATTGCCCGCGCGCTGGCGATGGACCCGCAAGTCATGCTGTTCGACGAGCCGACCTCTGCGCTCGACCCCGAGCTGGTCGGCGAAGTGCTGAAAGTCATGAAGGAGCTGGCCCAGGAAGGGATGACGATGGTCGTCGTCACGCACGAAATGGGCTTTGCCCGCGAAGTGGCCGACGAGGTCATTTTTATGGACCAGGGCGTCATCGTCGAGCGCGATACCCCGGCCAAGCTGTTCTCGTCGCCGCGCGAGGAGCGCACCCGCCAGTTTTTGCAGCATTTGAAGGCGTAAAGCTTCTGGCTTTGTTCCAACAGTTTGTTCCAACAGTTCGAAAACTTGGTCGCGCCAAACCATTGGCGCTGCCTTAGTTCCGCTTTTACGGATAAGAATCTTTTCTCTGTACAAAAAAGACTCTGCCGGCTCGGCTCGCAAGCCGCGTGCAGAGTCTTTTTTGCTTATGCTGCCAATCAGAGCTTAATCATCCCAGAAAGAAGTGACCAGAAGAATGATGAGGATGATCCAGAAAAACCCGCCACCTCCGAAGCCAAAACCGCCGCCGCGCCTGCATCCCATGGCTTTCCTCTCCTCTCTTCTCACGTCGTAGAGCAGAGCTGACCTTGCAAAGGACCAGCACTTCTTTTCAGCTTATGACAGCCGACTGCTGTCCGTATGGATGCCTGTCTAGTTGATCGGCAAAATAAAAAAAACAGGTGCTTGCCCTCCTCGCTTGCACTACGCCCAAAATTAACAAATGCTTCATGCTGCCTCTACTCTCCCTTAACATGTCCGCACTATGATGAAATTGTCAGACCCTACGATGGACATTACGTCCTCCATTGCCGCCCGAATAGCCCCCTTCTAGATCGGGCGGGCTTTTTTTCATGGTCTGGTACGCGATCAGGAAATCCTTTACAATACAAAAAAGAAGCCGTATTTTCTGAATTTTGTCGGGGAGGTCATGTTCACCATGGGTTATCAGCAAGCATTGGAGCAATACATCGCCGCTACGAACACGCACGACTTTTCGAACGTGGAAAAGGTGCTGCACCCGCAGGCCGTCTACTGGTTTTCAGACAAGACCTGCACCTCGCTGCCTGAAATCCGCAGCTACTTCGAAAACGCCTGGAACGTCATCAAGGAAGAAGTGTACGCCGCGACTGACGTGCAGTGGATCAGCGCCGACCAGCACTCCGCGACCTGTCTGTACACGTACCGGTACGAAGGCTATTACAACGGCGAGTTCGTCTCCGGGAGCGGACGGGCCACGAATGTGTTTGTCAAAACGGAGGCAGGCGAGTGGAAGCTGATTCATGAGCATTTGAGCAGTGGGCCGAGGTAAAGGGGAGTAGCAGGTCCAAAAGCGTGATTGGCAAACATTTGTTGATAAAAAAGCGAGACCCTGTGGGCCTCGCTTTTCACGTACAGATAAGAATGGATAAGATTCTTGTCCAGTATAAGGGCAACGAAGGCTTCGCCAATGGCTTGGCGCAGCCAAGTTTTCTAATCTGCCTAGCCGATGTCTTTGCTAGAACAGCCCTTATTCAAACCGCGTAAACTTCTCTTCCGCCCGCGTCCGTGGGCGAGCTTCCGGCACATCTTCCTGGTCGAAAAAGCCGAGGTGCAAAAAGCCGACGATCTTCTCGCCTGGCGCCACGCCCAGAAGCTGATGCGCTTTTGGGTCCCAGTTGTGCTGGTTGGTCTTCCAGACGACGCCGAGATTGCGCTCCCAGGCCAGGAGCTGGAAGTTTTGAATCAGCGCGCAAACGGCGCTGAAGTCTTCTTCCCACTGCTTTTGCCGCGGGTCTTCCGGCATGATGACGATCAGGTAAGCGGCTGGCTGGTTGTACATCTCGCGGCGCGCCGGGTGCGTTTCCGCCGGATAGACAGTAATCAGCTTCTCTACAAACGCTTCCTTTTTCTCGGACGGCACAAACAAAAAGCGCCATGGCTCACGCAAACCGTGGTTCGGTGCGTACACCGCATCATTCAGCAGTTCCAGTACGAGTTCTTCCGGCACGGCATCCGGTTTATAGCCCTTTTTAATCGAGCGGCGCTCGCGAATGACTTTGGCAATGGACACATCGTTCACCTTCTTTGGCTGGACATCATCACGTCCTGATAATGGTTATCAGTATCATATGTTAGCGTTTGCCATCCGCAAAATCAAGCAAAATATGGCCGCACCTGCACTTTGGCTTAAAAAACCGTGCTACACTTTTGGACAGGAGGGATGACGAATGAACGAGAAACGGCCCGCTCTCATCAAACCCGGATTTTTCAGTATAGAGGCGGCTGCTGATCGCCGCCGCAACGAATTTGACTACCATAACGAAGCTCTGCTCTATCACCAGCAACGCATTGACTTTCTTTTCTTCGGCGATTCCATCACGCATTGGTGGGACGTTGCCACCTTTTTCGGCCGCTCTGGACAAGTCCTCGTCAACCGCGGCATCGGCGGAGATACGACGGAGCACGCCCGGCGACGGTTTGCTGCGGATGTCGTCCAACTGAAGCCCCGCTATGCCGTAATCTTGATCGGGATCAACAATACGTGGGCACTGGATGCTTTTTCGCCGGAAGACCGCCTGACGCCCGAGGAAATTAGGCATCAGGTGACGACAGATGTGGAAGCGATGGTAAAAATGGCAACCGAACACGGCATCCAGCCGATCCTTTGCTCCCTGCTGCCTACCTGCATGGACCGATACAGCCGAAACCATGAACGGAACGAGCTGGTTGTCGCCATCAATGCGCGCTTTCAGGAGATAGCGGAAGAGACAGGCGCCATCTACGTCGACTACCACTCCGAGTTGACCGAAGCGGACGGCATCACGCTGCGCAGCGAACTGGCCGACGATGGACTCCACCCCCATGTCATCGGCTATCGCCTGATGGCCGCTGTCCTGCAAAAGACACTCCGGGAGCGTGGCATTACGCTAGGCCCGGATGCTTGAACTCACCTCCAAAAAGGATGGGGACAAGCATCCCCATCCTTCTCCCCTCACTTCGGCCTTCTCTCCTCCAGCCAATGCCCTCCCGCAAGCTTGCCGACCGAGGCCATCAATACGGACAAATGCTCCGTCCCGTCAATCCCCAAATATTCGTGCATATCATGGTCCATCCAGTGGCCGATGGTGGTTACGCCCAGCCCCAGCGCGTTTGCGGCCAGGTGCAAGTTCTGCGCGGTGTGTCCGGCGTCCCACCAGATGTAGCGGTACGCCCGCTCCCGGTATTTATGCCGCGTGCGGTCGACCATTGCCGTCCAGACGAAGTTGACCGCAGCGCGCCGCGTCATTTCCTGTTCCTCCGTGAGCCGGTAGGCAATCTCGGACGTGTCCTCCTGTTTCAGCCCTTCCAGGCACCAGTCCCGCACATTCAGATGATACAGCCCTTTTTCCAGCCCCTCTACATGGTTGATGAGCAAATACGTCTCAATCGGATACAGCGCCCCGGCCGACGGAGTCGTGCGCAACTGGTAGTCGCCCATGTCCGCGGTGATGCCCTGCGTGCCCCAAAGCAGCAAGTTCAGCTCGTTGAGCGTCAGCGGCTGATCCAAAAAGTTTCGCTTGGAACGGCGGTTTTGCAACAGCTCCCACAGATCGGCGGGGGCGGGGAAGTCCGGTTCGCCCAAAGGAACGCGGGCAAAAATGTCCTCGTAATGCAAGTACGTCCTGGGCCGCTTGGAAAAATCGTAGCGGGAAGCCCAGCCTTTTTCCAGCTCGCCCACCCGGTAGGATGTCGCCTGGATAAACTCGTTTGCGATTTTCTGCCAGTCAGGATGCATGGCTTGTTCCTCCTCGTGTCCCATGTAAAGATGTTCGTTCTACGCCCTTTACTATACGAGAGAGTTTTTCATCAGTAAAACAATGCTTTATAATACTTTTCATAAGCTTTTACTAATAAAAAAGGGGCGAACAAGCATGACGCTCACCCAACTGCAAATATTGGTCGCCGCAGCGAAAGCAGGCAGCTTCACGCGCGCTGCGGAAGAAATCGGGTTTACGCAATCGGCGGTGTCGCAAATGATTCAGTCCTTGGAAAAGGAGCTTGGCGTCAGCCTGTTCCATCGCAGCCGCAACGGCATCGTCCCGACGAGCATCGGGGAGCGGATGCTGCAGCACGCCCGCGACATTTTGACGATTGCCTCGTGCATGACAGAAGAAGCCAATCTGGCGCGGGGGCTCGCTTCCGGCACGCTGCGCATCGCGTCGATCCCGAGCGTGGCCTGCCGCTTTTTGCCGGGGCTGTTGGGCAGCTTTCGCAAACGTTTTCCAGAGGTGGACATCTTGCTGCTCGAAGGCGACAGCGACGAGATCGACAACTGGATGAACAGCTCGGTCGTCGACATCGCCTTTACAGCCATGCCCGGCCGGGAGCTGCAAACCATTCCGCTGCTTTCGGACGAGATGATGGTCATTCTGCCCGAGACGCATCCGCTGAAGGAGCGGACGGCGCTCCGGTTTGGAGAGATCGCGGAGCATTGCTTCATCATGCCCAAAGACGGCTGCATCAAAAAAATGCTGCACGAAAGCGGGATCACGCCCGCCGTTACGTTTGAAGTGCGCGAGGTGTACACCATTTTGACGATGGTACAGGAATACATCGGAATCACGATCATGCCGGAGCTGTACATGCCTGCCGTCCTGCCAAAAGTGGTAGCGGTTCCGCTGGTGCCGACGATCAGGCGCGAGGTCGTGCTCGCCGTGCGAAACTGGCAGACGATCTCCCCGCTGACCGCCGAATTTGCCGTGCACAGCCAGCAGTATGTCAAAGAACTGCCGCCGCTTCGCCAGCGCAAAAAGGCGTCCGCTGATACGTAAATCCGGCTTGCAGAGCGTGGCCTGCGGGCGAGAGGCTTGTTCTGCCGCAAGCCAAACCGGGAAGCTTCGCCCGCCGCCGCCCGTACCCGGCAATCACTCCTCTGCCTTGTGCAAAAGCCTTGCCACAATCCGGCCCAGCCGCTCGATTCCCGCCTCCAGCTCCGTCAGCGAGGCGTACCCGTAGGAAAGCCGCACATACCCTTCCCCGGCCTGGCCGTAAATGTTGCCCGGATTGATGAGAAGCCCTTGCCGATGCGCCTGGGCGAACAGCTCCGTCATGGAGACTTTGCCCCTGATTTTCAGCCAGAGGAAAAAGCCGCCGCCAGGCACGTCCCAACTGGCGAGCTGGCCCATGTGCTTTTCCAGCGCACAAATCGCTGCGGCCTGGCGCTTCGCCAGCTCTTTGCGGACGTAGTGCATGTGCTGCTCGTACAGCCCGCTCGCCAGCCACTCTGCCGCCACGCGCTGGGAGAGCGAGCTGGCGCCGTAATCCGTCTGCATCTTGATGTCCGCCAGCCGGGCGATGACCGGCTCCGGTCCGACTACCCAGCCGATGCGCAAGCCGGGGGTCAGCGATTTGGACAAGCTGCCGAGGTACAGGACGTGGCCGTGCCGATCCCGGGCCTTGAGCGGCGGGGGCGGAGGTTGTGCCGTCCACAGCTCGCGGTAAATATCGTCCTCGATCACAGGCAGGCGCTCTTCCTCGCACACCCGCATCAGCTCCTGCCGACGTTTTTCCGTCATCAGGATGCCTGTCGGGTTGTGGAAGCAAGGATTGGTGTACAAAATCGCTCCGCTCTCCTGGCGGCGGCGGGCGGCCATTCCTGCCGGGACTAGCCCCTCCTCATCCATCGGCAAGCCCGCCAGCTTCATCCCCGCAGATTGGAACACATGCAACGAATTGAGATAGGAAGGCTGCTCCAAATAAACGGTAGAACCGCGATGCAGCAGCCCGACAGAAATGAGCTGCAGCGCCTGCAACGCCCCCGAAACGATCAGGATGGAGGAAGCGGAAGCCTCGATTCCTTGCCTTTTCACGTATTCGCTCACCGCCTCCCGCAGCGGCAAATACCCTCTCGGCTCCTCGTAGCCAAACCGCGTGAGCCGCGCTGTCACCCGCTCCATAACCTGCTTCATCAGCTCCAGTGGAAAAATTTCCGGAGACAGCTCCCCTTTGCCAAGCTGGATCAGGCTGCTGTCGGATTCATCCTGATTGATCTGGTGCACGGCGGCCTGGCTCGGCTTGTGCCAGCCCGCTTTGACGTATTCGTTCCAATCGGGAGGCGGCGTGGTGGCGAGCAATGTCCACGAATTGTTGACGACCACAGTCCCCATCCCCAGCTTGCCCTCGATCAAACCGTCTGCTGCCAGTTCCTCCAGAGCCGTAACCACTGTGCTGCGGTTGACGCCAAATGTGTCTGCCAGAACGCGCTGGCTAGGAATTTTACTGCCGATCGGCCATTCTCCTGTCGAGATTTTCTGCTTGATATAGGCGATAATTTGCTGATATTTCGGAAGCTTGCCAGCGGCTTGCTGTCGTTCTCGCTCCAACCTTCGTTTCCTCCCGTCTCCTTTTTCAGTGGCAAAGTGGTTGGTTTTTTTGTTGGCTGAGTGGTTGCAGCTATTTTACCACTTCTTGCTTACCATGAAGCAAGGAAGATCGACTGGTTGGATTTATCACAAAAAGAGAGGACGTTTTGACCGTGGCTGCCTATTCCAAAAGACGACTGTTCGCTGCCCACAGCATCAGCCTGCTCCTGTGGGCCTCTGCTTTCACGGGAATTCGCGTCGGCCTGCAGGCGTATTCGCCGGAGCATTTATCCTTGCTGCGCTTTCTCATCGGCTCGCTGTTTTTATTGCTGCTCGCTCCGTTTTTCCGCCTGCGCCTGCCCGCGTGGAAGGACCTTCCCGCGCTTGTGTTGCTGGGCGGCCTTGGCTTTGCCGCCTACCATACTGCGCTGAACTTCGGGGAACAGACCGTGAGCGCGGGAGCAGCCAGCCTGTTTGTTACGACGACGCCGATTTTTTCCGCCTTGTTCGCGCTCGTCTTCTTCCGGGAGCAGTTTGGCCCAAGAGGCTGGTGTGGAGCGCTGATCGCGTTTGCCGGAGTCGTCATCTGCTCGCTCGGGATGGGCGAGGCGCTGCAAGCAAGTGACGGAATATTCCTGATTTTGCTTGCCGCGATCAGCGAAAGCATTTATTTTGCCTTTCAAAAACGGTACGTGGAAAAATACGGCGTGTTTGCCTTCACGGCCTATACGCTTTGGGCTGGCACGCTCTTCATGCTCTGCTTTTGGCCAGGACTGGGCACAGCAATCGCACAAGCGCCGTGGGATGTGACGCTCAGCGTCGTCTATTTGGGCATTTTCCCCAGCGTCGTCGCTTACCTGGCCCTCGCCTATGTGACCTCTGTCGTCGGGACCTCGGAGGCTACAAGCTCGCTTTACATGACGCCCGTGCTCGCTTTTCTCATCGCCTGGGCGTGGCTGGGCGAGGTTCCTACGCTGGTGACGCTGGCTGGTGGCGTCGTCACGCTCGGCGGCGTCCTGCTCGCGACGATGAAGCCCGGCTCAGCCGGAAGCAGCCTCCGGAAGCAAGCTTTTTAGAAAAGCCACGATTTCCTTGCTTGTTTCGATCGGCACATCAATCGGCAGCAAATGTTTGACAGGAGGAATGATGACGGTCTTGCTCTCAGGATGCCTGGTCGCCTTTTGGATGGGAGGAATTTGTTCCATACGCGAAGCAGCATTGGCAACCATGGGACCCGTATTACGAAAAATGGTTTGAGCACGTGACGATCTACCCGCTCCCTGACGGTTGGATTACGTACCAGATTCCCGCTGCGATCAACCTGCAAATCATGGAGACGGTCTGCGATTTGCACTACGAAGACGCCTATGCACACATCAAATGTCCCGTCCTGTTTCTCCCGGCGGAGGCGGAGCCAAAGCTCGACGTGAAGCTCGCGCTCATCCAGGCGATGACGATCGTGGACGCCCCTGCCCCCGCCCTTGATCTGCCCGTGGCCCAGCCGGAAGAGCCAGAGCTGCTTCCTCTGCGCATCCGCCTGACGAGAAAAGGCTGCAAACTGGCCGAGAGCCACCATCAGTTCGGCAACCGGATTTCCCTATTGGCTGATGGCTCCGCACTGATTACCGACACTGTCGCCTCCTCGGAGTTGGACTGGGTAGCCCGGTTTGTTCTCGGTTTGGGACGAGAAGCGACAGTAGAAGCGCCTGCTGCCCTCATCGTCTCGCTGCGACGCGAGATGGATGCGGTGATCGCTTTTTATCCTGACACGGTTCAGGCTCAAGCTGAGCATAGCAAGAAATGGTGACAAGAGCTGTCAGCAATTAAAAAAACTTGGCTGCGCCTGACAATTGACGCATCCTTGGTTGCCCGTATCCATGCTTGATCTACATAAAAAAAGCCAGGAAGCCCGCTTCCTGGCTATAGCTGCATGCCAAGCTCTGTTGCAAGGACGAGAAACATCGCATGCGACCAGAGAAGCGGCACGGCTGGTTTGCCTTCTTTTTCGACCCACGACTCGTAATGCCCAGGCGACAGCAAATGCTCCTGCACTTGCTCCGGAAAGCCGCCCGGCTGGCGTTGGGAAGCGATCCATCCGAGCATCTTCTCTGCTTCCTCGCGCCTACCCGTCTGCACGTAATACCAGCCCAACCAGGCCGTTAACAGCAGCCACTGTCCCCCGCCGTAATACGTATCAGTCGGGTACCGATGCACGCCATAGCCTGCGCGCAGCTCTTTTTCGATAGCTTGCACCGTTTTTTGCATGAGCGGATCATTCGCCGCGACCACCCCGTACGGCAAAGCCAGCCAGAGCAGACTGGCATCCACCGCCTGATCGCCCACTGATTTGATAAATCGCCCGTGGGCTGTGCCATGCTCCCGTATGAACTGGCGAATCGTCTCGCCTAGCCGCGCCAGCTCGGCAGCGCGCTCGGGCAAACAAGGCTCCATCGCTTTGATTCCGGCATAAATCGCGCCCAGCGTTACCGGGTGGATTCGCTCTCCGCCCTCTTCCCAGCAATCAAAGTTAGGGAGCTGCCAGCACGCTGTGACATAATCAATGGTCAGCTCAATCGAAGGCTTCAGTTGTTGGATCAAATCATGCTCCCCGCTCATCCGTACATGCTCCGCCAGCCCCCACAGCCATGTCCCGTAGCCATCGAGCTGAAAGTTGCCCCATTCGCCAGCCACTTCTTCTCCGTCTGCTGTAAAGCGCGTATGCAAAAAGCGGTCCTTGCCCGCATCTGCTCCTGTTTTCGCTGCTGCAATGGCCGCTCTTGCCTTTGCCTCATGCTTTCGGATCACAAAATCGCACCATCGGTAAAACTTGCGGGCGCTCTCATGCTCGCCGATCCGATTCATCGCGTATGCCGTAAACGTTCCATCCCGCAACCACGCATATTGATAGTGAGCAAAACCGGGCGAAGCGAGATACGCCCCGGTTCTCGCCTGGTGCTGCAAGATCAACTGGACACTTTCCCCGATCAGCGTCATGTTTATCCCTCCTTCTGGGACAAGCCGACTTCGTGCCAAACGCAGTTGCTCTTCGTCGTCTGGCTATGCTGTGATAGCATATGCGCCTGGCAACCATCCCGCCCCATTTTGCCCTGCCTAAAAGGAAAACCCGCTGGATGCCCATATCCAGCAGGTTTTTGTCTGTGTGCCTGTTCGTTTTATGACGGTACATCCGTATTTTCGGATTTCAGGTAATGTTGCAGTTCCTCATAAAAGGTCGGGTTGCAGGCCATCACGCTGCTTTTTTGGTCGTAGGGCAACGGTGTGCCCGTCATTGTCGTCACCCGGCCGCCTGCTTCTTCCACGATGATTCGCCCGGCCCCAAAATCCCACGCGTTGAGCGAAAGGCTCACGTACCCATCCAGTCTTCCGGCCGCAACGTACGCCATCTCCAGCGCGGCACTGCCCAGAAGACGCATTCCGCGCACTTTTCCGGCGAGCTTTTTCACGATCAAATCAATGCCCATCTGCTCGGCGCGCTTGTTCCAAAAAACGCTCGTGCACAACAGCGCTTCTTCCAGGCTGACTGCGCGGTCCAGACGAAGCGGGCGGTCGTTCAAATACGCTCCCTCGCCTTTTACGGCGTAAAACAGCTCGTCGCGCGAAGGATCGTAAACCACGCCGACAAGGCCCTCTCCCTTATGATAAACGGCAATGGAAACGGAAAAATTGATCTGCTGATGCACAAAGTTGGTCGTACCATCGATCGGGTCAATGACCCACAGCGTCTCGTACTTGGCAGGGTCTTCCGCAAAGGTGCGCTCTTCCCCCAAAATCCCGTGATCCGGAAACCGCTGCAAAATCATGTTGACGACATGCTTCTCCACTTCTTTATCTACGGCCGTGACAAGATCGGAGGCAGACGTCTTATATTCGACGGTAAAAGGCTCCTTCATTCGTTTCAGACTCAGCTCACCCGCTGAACGGGCGCATTGCAGAGCCAGCTCTTTTAGCGCCGCCAGAGTTGATGCTTGCACGCATATCGCCACCTAAAACTTGACTTTCTTTTTAGTGTACCATACTTTACCTGCGGTTACACCACACGCAAAGCAAGCGGATTGCCTGAATTGCCATCTGGAAAATACTGTAACGTTTTTGCCGAAAATTCGTCCCAGAAATAACACCGTCAAGAGGGATTTTCCGAGGAAACGAGTCATGCTCCGGATGCCCGTGCCTTTTCTCGTTTTGCTTTTTCTGGAAAAAACACCTGTCCAGGCAGAAACTGAGCAGCTTGCTACCGCCTACAGCGATATGGAACAGCCGATGCGGCGCAATAGCCTGGCTGCCCGAACGCGCCCTCTGCGCCTTGCTCCCCCGTGAAAAAGGGTGCCCGCCCGTCAGCTAATGACAGTCGAGGCACCCTTTGTTGTTGAGCGAACTAGCAGCAGCGCGTCACTCCGCCTTTTTCAAACCGTTCGCGCAGGGCGTACATGTAATACTCGCGCTCGGTCATCGGAAAAATGCCTGGAGCGCCGTGCGTTTCGTACCAATGCTGGAGGTAGCGATCGTAGTCCGGCATGCCGAAAACCGTTTTGATCGCCGAGCTGACCCGCCGCAGCGCCTTACGCATCTCTCTCAGCTTTCGTTTCATGCGACATGGTGTCCTTTTCCGTCAATCACAGGCCCTTTGGACTGGATGTACGGCGACTCGTACAGCGGATACTGCTTGCCGCGCAGGATGTTGATCCACACGCGCGCCCCGTCGAGGATAATGCCGATCGTGATGACCATGAAGATCGCGCACACCGCTGCGTCAATCTGGTCGTTCAGAATCATTTTTTGCGCGGCCTCAATCGTTTTTACGCCGTTCGGCAGCGTTCCGGCATCCAGTGCCTTTTGGAATGCTTCCGCATGGGCGAGGAAGCCGATTTTCGGATCAGCATGGAACAGCTTTTGCCAGCCTGCTGTCAGCGTAGCCGTTGTCAGCCAAGCCATCGGAACGAGCGTGACCCACGAATAGGCCGCCTTGCCCATTTTGAAAATCAAGGTCGTGCCGACCGTAAAGGCAATCGCAGCAAGCATCTGGTTGGCGATTCCGAACAGCGGCCACAAGGTGTAGATGCCGCCGAGCGGGTCCATCACGCCTTGCAGCAGGAAGTAGCCCCACCCGAACGTGATGATCGCCGAGCCGATCAGGTTCCCTGGCAGCCAGTTGACCTGCTTCATTTTCGGGATGACGTTGCCGAGCATGTCTTGCACCATGAAGCGCCCTACGCGGGTTCCCGCATCAATCGTGGTCAAGATGAAAACAGCTTCAAACAAAATCGCGAAGTGGTACCAGAACGCCATCAGCGCTTTTCCGCCCAAAATGCCGGAGAAGATCGTCGCCATCCCGATCGCCAGCGACGGAGCGCCGCCTGTCCGGGAGAGAACGGTCTTTTCCTGGATGTCGTTGGCGAGCGTCGTCAACTGGTCAGGCGTGACGGTAAAGCCCCAGCCGGTAATGGTCGAAGCGGCTGCCGCAGCGTCCACGCCGATAACGGCCGCCGGAGAGTTGATCGCAAAGTAAACGCCAGGCGTCAGAACACACGCTGCAATCATCGCCATGATCGCCACGCCGGACTCCATCAGCATCCCGCCGTAGCCGATCAGCGGCGCATGCGATTCTTTGGCGATCATCTTCGGCGTCGTACCGGACGAGACGAGCGCGTGGAAACCGGATACCGCCCCGCAGGCAATCGTAATGAACAAGAACGGGAACAAGTTGCCCGCAAACACAGGACCCGTCCCATCAATGAACTTGGTCAGAGCAGGCATGTGCAGCGGTGGCAGCGTCAGCACGATTCCTACGGCCAGCACGGCAATCGTTCCGACCTTCAAAAACGAACTGAGGTAATCGCGCGGCGCCAAAAGCAGCCAGACAGGCAAAACCGAAGCGATAAAGCCGTAAATGATAATCATCCACGCGAGTTGCACCTTGCTGAACGTAAAAGCAGGGCCCCACGTTGGCGAAGCCGCGACAAGCTGTCCCAGCCAGAGGGAGAAGAACAAGAGCGCCAGACCGATCAGCGAGCCTTCCATTACCCGGCCCGGGCGAATGTAGCGCATGTACAGCCCCATCAACACAGCGATCGGCAGCGTCATGAAAATCGTAAAGGTAGCCCACGGAGACTCCGCGAGAGCGTTTACAACGACCATCGCCAAAACAGCAATCAAAATGACCATAATCGCAATGATTCCGACCAAGGCGAGCACGCCGCCAACCGGACCGATCTCTTCTTTGGCGATCTGTCCCAGCGTTTTCCCGTTGCGGCGCATGGAGCCGAACAAAATGACGAAATCCTGCACCGCTCCGCCGATCACGACCCCGACGATAATCCAGATCGTCCCCGGCAAATACCCCATCTGGGCCGCCAAGGTCGGGCCTACCAGCGGCCCCGCTCCGGCAATCGCGGCGAAGTGATGCCCGAACAAAATCCATTTGTTCGTCGGTACAAAGTCTTTTCCGTCGTTGTTTACTTCTGCAGGTGTGGCCCGATTGTCATCAAGCCCCATAATTTTTCTGGCAATAAAACGGCTGTAAAAACGGTAAGCAACGGCATAAGTGCAAAATGCAGCAGTCAGCAACCAGAACGAGTTGACTGACTCTCCGCGGCTGAGCGCGATGATCCCAAAGCCAACCGCACCCAAAGCGGCAATCCCGCCCCAAATCAGGAGGGAGAGAAGCCATTTTTTCATTCGATCCGCCTCCTTTTCTCTTTCTTTTAATAATTAAAAATTCAGGCAATTCATCTTACCACAAGGTATCACGAAGGAGGGCATGGCCTAAACAAAAAATGGCTGAACGGTACAAAAACAAGCACGAGATGCAACATATCCGTTTGAGTGAAAACGCATACAAAAAAGCGAAACCTTTCTCTTGCTGATTCGTAACAGAAGGGACGGGATCATGTTGAACGGAGGAACATCATGCTGCTGACGTCTTCCCCCTCTCCTGTGCGCACATGGCTGGCAGCGCTGTTGATCGCCTGCCTGTGCCTGTTGCCATCCGGCTCCTTCCCAAGCGAATGGGCGTCCCCGGACTCCCCAGCCTCCCCAGCCGCGTATTCACCCGCGCACCATGGCGTCTTTCACGTCGCTGGCTATCGGCCCCCTTCGCCGATCGCTGCTGGCGAGTTCAAACTATACCGGGACTTCCTGACGGATACCCCGACGGCTATCCTGTTTTTGCTGCTCGCGCTTCTCGATCTTTTTTTGTTCCTGATTCAAAAGCGGATCCACTGGCTCAAGCTCATGCCGCTCAAATTCGGGTCGCGTTTTTTAGGCAACCCTCGCTTTCGGACAAGAATGATGAACCGGAAGGGAGACTCGCGACTCAATGAAATACAGCAAAAAAGAAATCGAAATGATCGAAGGAACAATCAAAAGCATCAAAATTTTTTCCATTTGCCTTATCTTTGTGGTGATCGGTTTGTTCGCATTGAAATACTATATCGAGTAGCATGATTGCTGGCCGCCTGCCTCTCTTTCCTTTTGGCAAAAGAGAGGCAGCCGCGGTCGTAGAACGCTCTCCGCCCCAAGGCTGATCCACTCTCTGGCAAATCGTGCTACACTTAGCCAAACACATCCAAAAGGAGAGCTCGTTCATGCAACAACTCGGAGGCTATCTTCTAATCGGGATCGGTGCGATCTTCGTTTTGGCAACTTATTTGGGCATCCCGCTTGCCATTGACAAGCTGTGGCCCGTCTTTCTGCTCATCCCTGCCATCGGCTTTCATCTGTTTTTCTTCATGAATCCGAAGCCCCAACGCGCCGGGCTGCTCGTTCCCGGCGGCATTTTGCTCGTCTACGCTCCGCTGTTCTTTTTCAGCCAGTTGCTCGCTGACGGAGACATGAGCCGGACGTGGCCGTTTTTCCTGCTCGGACCTGCGCTGGGCCTATTCGAACTGTACGTGTTTGGCGGCCGCAAAGCTGCGCTGCTCATCCCCGTCGGCATCCTGACAGTCGTGGCTCTGGTGTTCCTGATGGCGAACTTCCTCTCGACCCAAATCGGCGGAGCGATTGGCCTTGTACTGATCGTCCTTGGCGGCTATCTGGTGACCCGCAGGAAAAACGACCATCATTCGCTGTAATCGTCTTGAAAAGCAAAAGACCCGTCAGCCCGCGCACGTATTTTTGTGCGGAAGACGGGTCTTTTTCGTTTTTGGACAAGCGGTTGCGGATCGGCGCGTATAGCGTAGTAAATGCGTGCTCGTCTGCTGTTTCCCGGAGATTTTGTTAAGTCCGGCCGTGCCTGCTTCTTTTTGCTTCAGTCTTCATAAAGCTTGGTTTGGTCGAGATTCGGTTTGGTTCGGCTTCGCTTTGGTTCGCTCCGGCCTCGCTTCGGCTCGCTTCGTCACCGCTTCGGCTCACTCCGTCCCCACTTCGGCTTGCTTTACTCGCTTACGCGCTGGAACCAAACTTGTCAGGAACGTACTCGATTCGGGACTCGGCCGCAATCGTGAGCTGCTCGGCGGCTGCATCGTACGTGACAGGGCCATCCTTGACGTAAAACCAGATTTTCTTGACCGGCTGCCCCGCTTCCTCCTGAAACAGAAAGACGTTCAGCTCGTCTTTCCACTTCAAAATTTCCTCTAACACAGCGACTGGCACGCCCGAAAGCACGAACTTCCACCCCTCGCCCGCCTGCTGCACCTGATAGGCTACAGCCTGTCTGGAAGAATCTACGAACGTTCTCCCGCCAACCGCATGCTTGACCAACAACGTTTCCTTCATCTTCATCCCTCCTTTACGGCAAATCAATCAGCATGAAAAAGCTGTCTTCCCCGGCGGCGAGCGTCAAGACGGGCTCATCCTCTATGCGTGCGGAATCTCTTGCCGCCAGTTCGACTCCATTCACCGCAAGCTTGCCGTCGATGACAAACAGAAACACGCGGCGTCCCCGCTCCTGCGTGAAAACAAGCTGCTTTTCCCGCTCCAGCCTGCTCAAATAGATCGTCATGTCCTGATGAATGGAAGCGATCCCTTCCCCTCCCTCTCTGGACACGACAGGCAACAGTCGATTCACGAGGCCGCAGGCATTGTAGCGCACGCTCTCAAAGGAAGGCGCAAGCCCGCGCCGCTCCGGCATGAACCAGAGCTGAAGTATGTTCAGCTCCTCGGATTCCGAAGCGTTGTACTCGGCATGCACGATGCCGCTGCCCGCTGTCATGCGCTGCACTTCGCCTGCGGAAGTAATTTCGATGTGGCCGAGATTGTCCTCATGCTTGATCGCGCCCGCCAAAACGACGGTGACAATCTCCATGTCGCTGTGCGGATGCGGGCCGAAGCCTTTGCCGCCCGCCACAAAATCGTCGTTGCAAACGCGCATGACGCCAAAGCTCGTATTGTTTTCGTCGAAATACTCCCCGAAGGAAAAGCTCAGATGGCTGCGCAGCCAGCCCAGATCGACAGAATATCTCAAATTTGAAGGATATACGCGAAGCATACCATTTCTCCCTTCTCTCTCAGCTCTCTCCAGTCTACGCTTTATCGCCACTCTTCAATTCCTGGCTGCCGGGAAAAGTGTTGAAAAGTGCTTTTCCAGCCGTTTTTCCGCCATGCGCATCACCAGAGCCTGTTTCGATCATGGAAGCGAGCCAAGCAATGATAGGTGACGCCGCAAAAAAACCGCATGACGCCTGGCGCAACCACCGTAGTCGATTGCGCCCGCTATCCCCAAGCGAAGTAGCATCCAGCCACTAGAATCCCAGCCGCTTTTTCAACTCCTTCACCACGTTGCGGCTGACGGGCACCTCTGTCTTGCGGCTGTCCTGCATGACCAGGTGAATCGAGCCTTTGAACCACGGAACCAGCTCAGCCGTTTTTGCCAAATTGACGATAAACGCCCGGTGCGTCCGGAAAAACTGCTGGCGCGACAGGCGGCTCTCCAGCTCCTGCAGCGTAAAGCTGGTGGCGTACTGCTCGCAGTCGGTGTAAATGCTTGCGTAACGTCCTTCCAAGGTGGCGAAGACGATTTCGTTCGGGTCGATCAGTATGATTTTTCCGTTTTTTTCCACAGGTACACGCCGGGGCTGCTGATCGGCCAGGACGGTTTGCAGCAGGCTTTGCAGTTGTTCCTCGGAAAAGCGCGCTGGCTCGGCCCGCGTTTTTTGCGCGTGCAGCATCTTACGGACGCGATTCATCGTCTTTTCCAGCCGCGTCTCGCTAAACGGCTTGACGATGTAATCGACCGCTTCTGTTTCAAAAGCGCGAACCGCATGGATTTCATAGGCGCTCGCGAAAATGATGACCGGCGGACGCACCATCGACTCCAGAAGCTCCTGACCCACGTCGACGCCATCCCGATCTTGCAGGTGGATGTCCAAGAAGACCGCATCCGGCTCCAACTGCATGACGGCTTCGATCGCCTCTTCCCCGCTAGCCGCTTCCCCGATTACCGACACATCGGGAAACTGCGCAAGCAAATAGCGCAGTTCCTCCCGCGCCGGTGCCTCGTCATCCACGATGAACACTTTTAGCACTGCTACTCACTCCTATTGGCAATTGTATCGTACACGTCGTCCCTTTCCCCGCGCTGCTTTCGATGACGATTCCATAAGGCTCGCCGTAGATCGAGGCGAGCCTGTTTTTCACGTTGGACAGGCCGATTCCCGACAGACGGCGCCGATCGCTTTTTTGCGTCTGGGCGAGCAAAAACGGGTCTGTGTCCATCCCGACTCCATCGTCCGCCACGGTCAGTTCGAGCGTATCGTGCTGGACTCTTCTCGCCCGAATCTTGACCGTGCCTCCCGCGCGCTTAGGGAGCAGCCCGTGCTTGACCGCGTTTTCCACAAGCGGCTGAAGAATCAGACCAGGTACCGTGTACCGTTCCACCCCGGCCTCAATGTCGTATTCCACATGCAGCTTTTCGCCAAAGCGCGCCCGTTCGATCGCCAAATACGCCTCGATGTGCTCCAGCTCTCCGGCCAGGCTGACATAGCCGCTGGAGTCGTGTAAGTTGCGGCGAAAATACTCGCCGAGATGAATCAGCAGCTCGCGCGCCTGCTCCGGCCGGAAGCGGATGAAAGACACAATCGTATTGAGCGCATTGAACAAAAAATGCGGGTTGATCTGCGCGTGCAGCGCTTTGATCTCCGCGTCCGCGAGCAGCCGCGACTGCTTTTCCAGCTCGGCCAGCTCCAGTTGGGTAGAAATCAGGTTGCCCAAGCCGCGCACCAGCTCCAGATCGACCGCCGAGAGCATGCGCGAGCGATCCTGGTACAGTTTGAGCACGCCCGCGACCTCCCGCCTGCGCATCAGCGGGACGATAATCGCATAGCGCAAGGAGCAGCTCGTCTCCATGCAACCGATCTCCTCTTTTGTCCGGGCGATCATCAGCTTTTTGCTTTCCAGCACTTCCTTGGTCGCCTTGGTAGAGATGCCTTCTCCCACCACGTGGTGCGACGAGCCTGCGCCGACATGGGCAAGCACGCAGCGCGTATCGGTAATCGCGACGGCGGCTACCCGCGTCGTGCGCAAAATTTCCTCCGCCACCTTTTTCGCCGATTCATAGGTCAAGCCTTCGCGCAAATAGGACAGCGTTTTATCCGCGACCTGCATAGTCCGCTGCGCCTGGAGTGCGCCGATCCGGTCTTCTTCTTTTTTCACCAGGTCAATAATGATAATCAGGATGGCGATGCCGAGCGAGTTGACGACAGACATCGGGATGCTGATCGATTGCACGAGTGCAAGCGCGTCCTCGTACGGCCGGGCCACGAGCAAAATAATCCCCATCTGCATCCATTCCGCCAAAAAGCCTACGACCAGCGCGGTAGTCCAGCCGATCTCCTGATTGCGGTTGCGGCGAAACTGGTAAATCAGTCCGGCCATGACCCCTTCGCTGATCGTGGAGATCGTGCAGGCCAGGTCGGTGAAGCCGCCAAGCGAATAGCGGTGTATGCCAGCGACAAGGCCCGTCATCAGCCCGACCCATGGGCCTGCGAGCAATCCGGCTACTACCGTGCCGATGACGCGGGAATTGGCGATCGCGTCCTGGTACCAGATGCCGTTGTACGTCCCGAGAATCGAAATCGCGGAAAAGATGAGCACCATCACGGCCTTTTCCCGCCAGGTCGCCTGCTGGTTCAAGATGCTGCGGAAAGCCCGCACCCGCGTAAACAGCAAAGCGGCTACGATCAAAACAGCCGTCCGCTCCGCCAGTGGTATCATCAAAGACATGTTCATCGGCTCACCCTCTTCGCACACTTCCGGGCCCGCTCGAAATCCGGCAAGCGGCTGCCCTTTGCTCCATTATCTCCAGCGGGCGAAGAAGCGGTCAAGCGAATTATCAGAGTAGGCAGAACAGGAAAATTTGTCTGAGGGCACGCAAGCCTCCCTGTCGCGAAAAGCAACCGTCCCAAAAGCCGAGCATCGCGGGCGCAAACGCACAGATTTTCCGGCGGCATGCACGCTTTGCTTCTGCTTGTTCGCCCTCCCTCACGCAAAAAAGCCGCCTGTTGCACGTTCGGCGCACAACAGACGGCTTTTCCAGTTTCCAGATGATGCGTGTAAACGAAGCGTTACAGGTTGCCGCGGCGCTCCTGCTCGCGCTCCAGCGCCTCGAACAGCGCCTTGAAGTTGCCGTTGCCGAAGCCGCGTGCCCCTTTGCGCTGGATGATTTCGATAAACAGCGTCGGACGGTCCACAATCGGCTTGCTGAACAGTTGCAGCAGGTAGCCTTCATCGTCGCGGTCTACCAGGACACCCAGCTTTTTCAGCGCTTCGATATCCTCGTCGATTTCGCCTACGCGCTCCTTCAAGTCTTCGTAGTAGGTGTCGGGCACCGTGAGGAAGTCTACGCCGTTTTCACGCAGCTTCGAGACGGTTTCGATGATGTCGTTGGTCAAGATCGCGATGTGCTGCACGCCTGGACCTTTGTAAAACTCCAGAAACTCCTGGATTTGCGACTTGCGGCGGCCTTCCGCCGGCTCGTTGATCGGGAACTTGATGCGGCCTGTACCGTTTTGCATCACTTTGGACATGAGCGCCGAATACTCGGTGGAAATGTCGTCCTCGCTGAAGTTTTGCACCGCCGTGAAGCCCATGACCCGCTGGTAATAACCTACCCATTCGTCCATCACTTCCACGTTTCCGACGACGTGGTCGATTCCGATCAGTCCGGTGCTCTCGGCTTTTACCGAAGACTCGAAAGCGGTATAGCCGGGCAGGAACGGGCCGTTGTAGTTTTTCCGTTCGATGAAGGAATGAATGTTTTCGCCGTATGTGCCGATTACCGCTTTTTTCACGGTACCAAATTCGTCCGTGTATTCGGTCGGCTCCATAATCGGGATCGCGCCGCGGGATACAGCCTCGCTGTACGCTTGCTCACAGTCGTCCACGCGCAGGGCGACGTCTTTCACTCCATCGCCGTGCTTTTTCACAAATTCGGCGATAGGGTGGTCAGGCGTCAGAGCGCCGCTGATGACAAAAGTCATGTGCTTTTGCTTCAACACGTAGGAGACTTTTTCGCGCGAGCCTGTTTCCAGCCCGGCATACGCGACTGGCTCAAAGCCGAACGCCTTGGTGAAGTAATGCATCGCCTGCTTGGCGTTTCCTACGTAAAACTCCAGATAGTCCCAGTCCTGAATCGGGAAAAAATCGGTGTTGCTCATTTGCCTACCCCTCCGCTTTCCTTCTTTTTCAATTATTATTACTTTTTGGTTTATTGGGATTATTTTGTCGTTATCTTGAGATTACATTGGAAGCGCTTCCTCGCGCAAGAACACGGAATAACGCGAAAACGCTCAAACGCTTTCACCGATTAAAGTACGCAATCGAGCGCCCGCTTGGTACAATAAAGGCAGCGCAAATCCGAGCAGGAGGTGGGAAGGTTGTCAAGTCAATGGAGTCAAGAAGCAGCCAGGCAGTGGGATTCGTTTGCCGCCGACTGGCACAAACGCAGTGAGCAGATGTGGGAAAAAGGCAGCCGCAGCACGATCCTCCCGTTTTTCATGCGGCACGTCGCCCCCGGACGGGGACCGATTCTGGACGCTGGCTGCGGGGATGGCTATGCAAGCTGCAAGCTGGCCGGGCACGGCTATACAGTGGAGGGGGTCGACATTGCCGGGGAAATGATTCGTCTCGCCGAGGAACGGAAAAAGCATTTCCCGGAAAATGTTCAGTTTCAGACAGCAGATATCAGCAAGCTGCCGTTTGCAGATGGTACGTTTGCAGGTGTGATGTCCATTAACGTGGTGGAATTTACGCCCGCCCCCTTGAAAGCTTTGCTGGAGCTGCGCCGCGTACTCGCGCCGGGAGGCATTCTCGTCCTCGGCATTTTGGGTCCGACAGCAGGACCTCGCGCCCACAGCTATCGGCGGCTGTACGAGGAAAACACGATTCAAAACACGATGATGCCTTGGGAGGCGAAGCAGCTTGCCGCAGAAAACGGCTTCGCGCTGCTCGCGGAGGAGCCGGTGTACAAGGAAGGCATCACACCGGATATCGCGGGGCGCTTGAGCGTGGAGCTGCGGGAGGCGGTCAGCTTTCTGACCTTGTTCGCCCTGCAAAAGCCAAAGCAAAGCGACTGATCCCCTCCACGTATCAGTGTACCATCCAAGCCAATATGCTTGGGCTTTTTTCACTGTCTACTCAAAGGGGATAATATCAGACCGAGCGATCCAGCAGCCTTTTCTTTTTATCTGTAAGCGACGTTGTTTTTTTGCATCCAGGCCAGCTTGCTCGCTGTAAGCCGGGCAATCGTCTGCTCCTCTGTTCCGTGGAGCAGACGGTACAGCCGCTGGGTTTCGACCAGATCGTTGTAGGTCAGGTACGGGTAGTCCGCTCTCCCGAATGTGCCGTCGGGAAAATAGGCGTAGTGCAAATCGCCGTTTGCCAACAGCCAGCGGGTGCCCAGATTGACAACTCCCGCGAGCATCAGGTCTGCCAGGTCTTTGTCGGTCGGATCGCCAAATTGCAGGTAGCTGCTGTACAGAAAATTGATTTCAGCCAACTGGTGGTTGAGCGAGACATGCGTCTGGGCGGCGGGATTTTTCGCAGAAGCGTAATCGGCAACGAGCCAGCCCGACTGAATCCCATTCACGACATAATGGTTGCTCGCCGCATGCCTTTGAAAATACGCCCCGTATTTTTGCGCCGCCTGGCAAAACGACTCTTCCGCGTACTGGACGCATCCGCGCAGCATCAAGTCCGCTGCTCCCGTGTTAAAGCGCGTATCGTAAAAGCCGTCCGGAATCCCGTAGTCCTCGCTCAGCCACAGCGAACGGGGAAGCGTCTTCCAGTACCCCTCCGGCTCCTGCTGGAGCAAGCTTGTTTTCAACATCACATATCCCATGTTGCGCGCTGCCCTGCTGCCTCCCGTGTACAAAAAGGAGCGCAAGACGTAATTTTCGGGAATCCGCCAATAGGCGTTCGCGGAAGTAGGCTCGTAGGTCGAGGGACTTTTGTAGTAGTAGCCGTCATACAGCCACTTTGCGTTTTGCGTGACATCGAGCGCAAGCCAGATTTGGTCAATCGCTTGCTCGCCCCACGGCACGAGCGGTTCCCTCGATTCCAGCGCCCACATCTCGCTCATATAGCCCGCCTTGATCGGCAGCCTGATTTCCAGCACGACGCCGTTTGCGCTTTGTTTGACCTGGATCGGCAGCGCCAGCTCGGGATGCTCTTCAATCGTGCCTCGGCCCTTGTCGACGTAGACGATCGGCATGCCGAGCCAAATGTATCGTCCCTCTGTTTCGACGAACCCGGCAGCAAGCGGGAGCGTCTTGACCTGATCCAGCGTCACGGCTTGCCAAAATGGCTGCTTCGATTCGTTGTACGCCCGGTAGCGGAACATCATGTTTTGGCTGTTGCCCTGAATCGGTACGGTGATAACGTATGGCTTCGCATTTTTCTTGCCGCTAATTTGCTGGCTCCAGTACACATCTCCGTCGCCAAACACAAACTCTCGCTTTTTGTGCGTGGCGCCGTTTGGCTTGCTGGTCGTTTCTTTTTCGGCGGGCTTTTGCCAGAGCGGCACAGTAGCGGAAGCTGAGACAGAAGCCGGGCCGGGAATAAAGGTGCATACGGCGATGGCCGTCATCAAAAGGAGCAAAACGCTGATTTTTCTGACCATGTCATCCCCCTGTCCTGAAGAAAAATTCCTCCATTTCACTTGTTTGAATACAGTAAACTTTTGTATCAATATGAAAATGATACCATATTATTCATGGCGAATCACACGGAAGTCCCGCTTTCTCTCCTGTGAAAATGAATAAAGAGGGTGATTATTATTTTTTAAATTATCTGATATTTTAAGAATGTACAACCATTCTCTGTTGATCCGTGGAGGGAACCTATGACCAAGAAGGTACGTTGCATCACATCTGCTGCCCTTGCCGTGTCGCTTTTGTCAAGCGGTTTTGCACTCCCCTGGGCGCCGCCGACCGCCCACGCTGCCCAGACGGACGCTCCTGTTCCGTACTATGGCCTCGGCCCAAGCTATGTACAGCCTGCAGAGGTCAAAAGTCTGTTCCCCGACCCGCAACTCGATTTCGGCACCCCTGGCTTTGCCAAAGGAAAGGTCGCCTTCACTACCCAGGAAGAAATGCTGGCATACATAAGCAAGTTGGCAGAAACCAGCAAGCACGCCAAGCTGGTTTCGATCGGAACCTCGCTGGAGGGACGGGACATCCCGCTCCTTTTGTTCAGCAAAGACATGACGACCGTCAAGCAAAACCAGACAAAGCCGCTCGTCTGGCTGCAAGCGCAAATTCACGGAAACGAGCCTGCCGCCGGAGAATCCGCCCTCGTCATCGCCAAATGGCTGGCTGAAGACGCGCTCGGCGCCGATTTGCTCGACAAGGTCAACGTCGCCATCGTCCCCCGGCTCAACCCGGACGGCTCCTACCAGTTCAAGCGCTACATCGCTACCGATCTGGATGCCAACCGCGACTACATGAAGGTCGAGTATCCCGAGGTGCAAGCCGTACATCAGGCGATCAATGAGTTTCAGCCAGACGTGATCCTCGACGCGCACGAATACGGCGTCAACTACAGCCAGTTTGCCCACGTCGGGGAAAAGGGCGCAATCTCCTCCTATGACGTCCTGATCTCGTCCGCCAAAAACTTGAATATTCCCGAGTCGCTGCGCAAGCTGTCCGACTCGCTCCTGTTGGCCGATGCGCAAAAAGCGCTGGACAAGGAGCAGCTTTCCCACCACGCCTACTTCACGCTCGCCAAAGGCAAGGACGGCAAGGTGACCGCCACGGAAGGCAGCACGGAGACGCGCATCGGGCGCAATGCGCTCGGTTTGAAAAATACGTTGACCTTCCTCGTGGAAACGCGCGGCATCGGCATCGGACGGGCCGATTTTGAGCGTCGCGTCTACAGCCAGGCCGTCACGCACGCCGCCATCATCCAGTCCACCGCCGCCCATGCCGATGCGATCAAGGCAGCCGTCGCCCGCGCCCGCGAGGAAGTCACCGAAAAAGGCAGAAAAGCAAACGACGACGACAAACTCGTCATCACGAGCGAAAACAAACTCATCCCGAATCAGTCGCTGGTCGTCGTCGACGTGGCACAGGCCAAAAAAGTGTCGGTCCCCATCGACTGGGTCAGCTCGACTGACGCCTACCCCGTGCTGGAGCGCGAACGCCCTACCGCCTACATCATGCCTGCTGCCTATCACGACGTGGCAGCCAAGCTGAAAAAGCTCGGAGTGGAGGTAAGCAAGCTGTCCGAAGAGACAACCGTGCCTGTCGAGCGCTACACCGTCAGCGAAAACAAAGTAAACACGACGTACGAAAACGGGCATTTTACAAACGAAGTCACGACCAATGTGACCAAGACGACCAAGACTTTCCCGGCCGGCAGCTATGTATTCAGCATGACCCAGCCAAACGCCAACTTCATTGCACTCGCCCTGGAGCCGGAATCGGTCGACAGCTATGTCACCTTCAACTTCATTCCGGTCGAAGCCGGAGATGAGGTGCCTGTGTATCGCTACATGCTGGAGCAGCCATTGCCTGTAGTAGACCCGTACTAGAACGGGTGGGCTAGCCGCTCTCTCCCGGCGAAGCTCTCGCCTCGGCTAAAAAACTCGGCTGTGCCAAGCGATTAACCTAGCCTTAGCTGCACAAAAAAGTCCCTCACCCATTAAGACTGCGGGGAGGGACTTTCCGTTTCACTTTGTCGAGGAATAATTTTATTAGGACAATACTTTTTTGACTTCTTTCAGGCTGCTCTGCAAAAGCTGGTCGACGACGCCCGCTTCTTTTACGTGGCCGATCAAATCTTCGTTCAGGTCGTCCAACAGGCCGCGCGCTGCATTGACCTGGCTGGACACCTCGTCGGCAAAGCGCTTTTGCTGCTGGATAATCTGCATGACGCCTGCCACTTCTTCGTTGACTTCGTGGAAAGCGCGCACGATTCCGTCCATTTTTTCGGACGCTTCCTTGCTGATCGCCAGTCCGTTTTTGATCGCGTTGCCGCTCTTCTCGCTGTTGGCGAGCGCTTCTTTTGTTTCCTCCTGGATTTTGCCGATCAGCTCGGCAATCGTTTTCGTCGAGTTCGCCGTCATTTCTGCCAGCTTGCGCACCTCGTCCGCCACGACTGCGAAGCCTCGTCCCTGCTCGCCTGCGCGCGCCGCCTCAATCGCGGCATTCAGCGCGAGCAAATTCGTCTGGTTGGCGATATCGCTAATGACCTTGACGATGCTCGTGATCTCCGAGGAGCGTTCTTCCAGCCGGCTCATCGAGCGGGACGTGTTCGTCGATTCTTTTTCTAGCTGGCTCATCACATCGACCACTTCGGTCATCGCCTTTTTGCCCGCCTCCGAGCGCTCGACCGAATCTTTGCAGATGACGGTCAGCCGCTCTCCGCGCACGGAGAGCTGGTTGGCAGACTCGTCGTCTTTTTCGTTGATGGCCTGGATTTTCTCCACGACGTTTTTCATTTGGGTGGCCAGACGGGCAAGCCCGTCGTGTTGAGCATTTACCTCATTGTGCTGGGAAATGATCGCCCCTATCTGTTCGTACAGTCCGCGCAGTTCCTTTTTCCACGCGTCTTGCTGCTGTGCTTCGCTCTCTGTTGCCAAGGGTGTCACTGCTGCCGCTGCTGTCTCTTTTTCCGCAAGTCCTTTGTCCTTTTTCCAAAACATTTGCTTCCCTCTCCTTTTTGCTTTACTTGTCTGCGCGGTGCGAATACGCGCGAGATTCGATGATCCCCGGGTGCTGCTTCGCGAGACTCAGCAAATTTTCCAAGAAATAGTAGTGCCCCTCCAACAGCTCCACGTCCTTGCGCTCGAAGTTTTTCACCTGCAAATACTGCTGCATCTCCAGGGCGTAGCGCTCCAATCTATCGTGAAAGTCGTTGGCGCGAAGCATCTGGTCCACTTCCGGATACTCTGTTTTTAACCGGTTGATTTCGCTGTACACCTTGCCGCCCTCCAGAATCATCTGGTAAGCCGTGCGCTCCAGCGAAGCAGCCGTGGCCGCTTCCTGCTCCTCACGCTCCTCGCGCAAAGCGGACAAGTACGTGATAAAATGGTAGACAGTTAAAAACAAAGGCCCTAAAAATAAAATGATCCCTGCTTTGTACACATGTTGATTGGACAAATTGCTGATGAGCAGGAAAAGGTGAAACAAGATCGCTCCCAACCATACATAGATGATGATCTGGTGATTGATCTTCCCTGCCTGTTGGTGGCGGGAAAAGGCAAAGGTAAGCCCGAGCAGGTAAAAAGCGAGCAACGTAAAGCTGGCCGAGAACAAGGCCATCTCCATATCGACAAGCCACTCTGCATCGGCGGGAATTTCGATGAAGAATTCAAAAGCGAGCACCAGCAGTGAGAAAAGCAACCCCATGATCCAAAATCGGCTGACTTCCGAGTCGTTCCTCCGCCGGGAACGGTAGCGTTCTGCACGGGATCCCTTCATAACAAGCTCTCACCTCATTTTCTATGATTCGCCATGATTCTAGCTTTTCCTTTTACATGCGGCCAAAATCTGACAACGGAGGCGTTTATGACACAAAATCTACCCGGACTTTTCACCGAACGAATGAAAAACCTGCTCGAACAGGAATACGAAGCGTTCATCGCTTCCTACGACCAGCCCGTCACGCACGGCTTGCGAGTCAATCCGCTCAAGGTCGCGCGCGAGCGTTTTCTCTCGCTCTCCCCGTTTGCGCTGGAGCCGGTTGCCTGGTGCGCAAACGGGTTTCGCTACCGCGAGCAAGACCGCCCCGGCAAGCATCCGTTTCACGCGGCGGGCTTGTACTACCTGCAAGAGCCAAGCGCCATGTCCGCCGCCGAGGCGCTCGACGCACAGCCGGGCGAGCGCATCCTCGACCTGTGCGCGGCTCCCGGCGGCAAGTCTACTCAGCTCGCTGCGGGACTAAACGGCGAAGGCTTGCTCGTTGCCAACGAAATTCACCCGGTTCGCGTGAAAGCGTTGGCGGAAAACCTGGAGCGCTGCGGCGTCAAAAACGCCGTCGTGACCAACGAGACGCCGGAGCGGCTGCAGGAGCGTTTTCCGCAGTTTTTCGATAAAATTCTCGTTGATGCCCCGTGCTCCGGCGAAGGGATGTTCCGCAAGCTGCCGGAAGCGGTGGAAGACTGGTCGCCGGACAAAGTGACGGAATGCCACCTCATGCAGCAAGACATTCTCGACGCCGCCAGCGCCATGCTCAAGCCGGGCGGAACGCTCGTCTACTCCACTTGCACGTTCGCTCCGCTGGAAAACGAGCAGTCTCTCGTCGATTTTCTCGCCCGCCATCCGGAATTTACAATCGTCCCGCTGCCGCAGCCGGAATGGTTCGCTCCCGGTCAGCCAAGCTGGGCCAATCCCGCCTGCGAAGCGCTCAGCGATACTGCGCGCCTGTGGCCGCATCGCTTGCAAGGCGAAGGCCACTACCTCGCCAAGCTGCAAAAAAGCGCCGATGCAAACGCAGCCCCAATCGCAGCGTCTGGCAAGCGCAAGGACAAGCGGGCCGCCAAAACCGCCGCTCCCGCCGGACGCAAGGAAGCGCTGGCTGCCTGGCGCGCTTTTGCCAAGGAAGCGATGCCGCAGCTCGCAGACGCATTTGCCGACGAATCCGCCTTTGTCCTGTTTGGCGAGCAACTGTACTACTCGCCCATCCCGGAAATGGACTGGGACAAGCTCAAGGTCGCGCGCGTCGGCCTGCATCTCGGTACGGTGAAAAAAAATCGGCTGGAGCCTGCCCATGCGCTCGCGCTCGCCATCACGCCCGCTGAGGCTGCCCGCGTCGCCGCTTACAGCGCGGACGATCCCGACCTGCTGCGCTATTTGAAAGGCGAAGCGCTCGCCCGGGACGGAGCGAACGGCTGGACACTCGTCGCCGTAGACGGCTTTTCCATCGGCTGGGGCAAGCAATCGGAGGGCCTGTTGAAAAATCACTATCCGAAAGGGTTGCGCTGGGTGTAAAAAGCATAAAAAAGCTCGCTCACATGTATGCGGTCAGGCCCCAATCCTACTAATCAACTGGAAAAACTCATCCGTCCGTTAGGCCAATAGCTGAAGCCAATGAGTACCGGACGTCAGCTTGCAGTCCAAAGCTTTTTAGTGTTCAACGAAATGGGGGCTTGCTCATACCGGCACTCTCTTCAACAATCTGCGCATAAAAATGACACCAATCATAACCAAATGATTGGTGTCAGATCTTTTCTTCTTCCACTGTCTACTTGACGTTGGGCAAACGTTACCCTTAAATCTGAAAATAAAATCCTGGGTGCCTTTATTCATAATATGGAGCTTTGCTATTTTTTACGAACTTGGATCGTGTTCTAAAAAGAAATGGGCTGGATAATAATTGTTTCGATCTGCTTTTCGTGTGTATCCAGCGATTTACTATATGCTTTGGAGAAAGCATCGACGTTTGCTATTACTCTATGCTTATCGTAGATAAAGAAGTAAATGTACTTTTCTTGATAGTGAAAAGCATCAGATCCGATTTGCTCGGTGAGTTCACGTTCCTGCATGGATGGACGGGAGCATTTGACTTCGATAACCGTTTCATAATCATCAAAAAAAATATCATAGCGATAGCTTTTATATCCCCCGTCCTCATAAATTTCAACTCTTGCTTCAGGGAAAATAGGACGGATTAACGAATAAAGCATGCGCTGCACATCATACTCATTCCCGAGAACAATTTTCTGTAGATCTGCCTTCGCTAATGTCCCTTTGCGATGTACGGGCTTTTGGTACATTTCCTGAATATGCTTTTGAGACTCCCACGGCTAAAGCCGCAAGCCTTCCACCTTGCGGTGTACGGGTGGGATTCTTGAATGACTAAGCGTTCGCAGTCCATTTCTGTTTTGAACAGCCTTCAAGATGAGGACATCTCATTGCCCCTCCTAAGACAGTGCATATAGCATCTTAGGCTGATTGACTGTTACCA
>NZ_BAAIYG010000023.1:0-82783 GCF_057543335.1 Brevibacillus sp. YAE8 | reverse complement strand
CGTGGGCTTCCTGGATCAATTGTTGTTTGAACTCGATTGAATAGCGTCTCCGTTGCATAAAAATATCCCCCTCTGTTCTTCTGATATCAGCTTAACAAGATAAGGGGGTATGACTCAAATCCAATTTTGGGGCTTAAAAGCTTTCGGGAAGAAGGGAGGGTGGGGCTTATAAAAGGGGAGGAAATGATTTATTATGGTCGTAAGGGTACATGATTATACGCCTGAAAGTGAATGCTAATGGCAGGGCACAGTCGGTTGCAAGTGGAGAAACAGTGACTTTCGAGGATCGGGCCTGTTTTTGGACAGAAAGGGAATGCTCGAAAATAGTCAAGGATATTGAGAGCTTTGACTGCGAGTGAAGCCTTGGGATTACTGGGTTTGTTCATGCCGGGCGAGGTCGGTTACATTGAGGACCCGAGGAACGAGGGGACTGAAACTCCGCCAGCCGCCGCGTCCGGGCACGTAGTCGATTCCGGTTACATTGAGGACCCGAGGAACGAGGGGACTGAAACTCCACAACAAAGGAGGCTGTCTCTGATACGCCTGTGAGTTACATTGAGGACCCGAGGAACGAGGGGACTGAAACCGTCTTCGTCACAGTGTCGTAGATGTCTACGAGTCTAGTTACATTGAGGACCCGAGGAACGAGGGGACTGAAACTGGTGAACGGATCGCAAGAGGAAAAGACGGCAAGACGGTTACATTGAGGACCCGAGGAACGAGGGGACTGAAACTGGTAGCATGATCGCTGATAAAGTCCGAGCAGTTACCGTTACATTGAGGACCCGAGGAACGAGGGGACTGAAACTTTAAAAATTTACGTAACCGCAAATCAACTTGCCAAGTTACATTGAGGACCCGAGGGACGAGGGGACTGAAACGTCTCCACTACGTCCTGCTCGCGTCCGGTTGCGACCTGGTTACATTGAGGACCCGAAAATAAGGAAACTGAAATACCAGAACCAAAATCCTCCTGGTTCCATCAGACAGAGTTGTGTTTAGGACATGAGTGGAACGGTGCAAAACTTGTATTCACCCCCTACTTTTAATAAACGAACAGTTCAGTAAAATGGCTAGGATCGTCCGTCTACTGCGCGGGGCTATGCAGCATCTTAGAATCTCAGCTCAATTTGTGCAATTCATGCTCGTAAACCTGCAAGGCCAGTAAATGGAGCTAGTTTGCATACTTTTCCATAGCTCCACTCTTGCAAAACAAAAGACACATTGGCCAACTGAAGTAGCCCGTCCAACTGATAATTTTCCGTCAGCCGATTTCGATAAAGTTTAAGCCGGCTGACGGCTTTTCAGTTTTCTTCTGCATTTGCACGAAATAATCTATAGGGGCTGAGCGAAAAACGCTCTGAATGGCTATCCTTCTCGTTTTCAATTACGAGCGTATAAACAGGAATGGATTCCTTGCGCGTCCCAGTTGCAAACAGTCGTTCTCCCATAGCAAAGAGAATATCCACATTTTTCGATCATCCAGAATTTAGGGACGATTTGCTGAATGCAATCCTGCCGCCCAATTTCAGCACATCGGATCAAATACGGGGTGACTCTCGGATGGGAGACTCTTTCTTTTGGGAAGCATTCTTCGGGATATCGTTCAAATAGTCAGCCAGGGGGTTGTTCAAATGCAGTAGCCAAGGCATCCAGATGTCTTATGTCAGCGGGCGGTTACTCCCCAAAATATCGCTGTGATTGGTCCCGACAGCGCATTGAGTTTGCTTAGGGTATAGCCGTATTGTTTTTGGATTTTTTTCTATCTCTGAGAGGAAGGAACGTTGCAACGGTTCTTGCAGCCTTATAGATAATACCTTCTGATTGTAAAAATTGATTTGTTTGGACGAGTTTCTCTCTTGGTGAATACTGGGATATTCAAAATTCACTTAGAATGCTGAGTCAAGGGAATATTGGGCGATGGATGGGAATGGCTGTTGAAGGGGAAGAGGGGAGGTTGCGGTGTGCCTCCTTAATTAACAAAAGATATTCTGTAGTGATTTCGTTAGGAAACGAGGGAGCAATCTTACAAAAATGAGGCAAATGATTTATTATAGTCGTGAGAGCACATGATTATACTCTTGAAAGTGAATACTAATGGTAGGATACAGCCGGAAAGCAAGTGGAGAAAAAGTGTTTTCGAGGATGAAGCCTGTTTTTGGACAAAAAGATAATCCTCGAAAAAAGAGAGGAATGTTGAAGGCTTTGACTACAAGCAAAGCCCTGGCATGACTGGGTTTGTTCACGCCGACCAAGGTCGGTTACATTGAGGACCCGAGGAACGAGGGGACTGAAACATGATCTTCTTAACGGCTTTGTCCGAAATCGCATCCGGTTACATTGAGGACCCGAGGAACGAGGGGACTGAAACAGGCCATTGTCCACCGTTCGGCAGGGATGCTCTCCAGGTTACATTGAGGACCCGAGGAACGAGGGGACTGAAACCGCCAAAAATCGCCAGTTGGCTGATCGGCAGCACCGTAGTTACATTGAGGACCCGAGGAACGAGGGGACTGAAACACGTATTGTGCCACGGGTGAATTTTCCCGTCCGCCTGTTACATTGAGGACCCGAGGAACGAGGGGACTGAAACGTAAACATCTCCATTGCAGAGGTCTATTTTCGCTGGGTTACATTGAGGACCCGAGGAACGAGGGGACTGAAACCTTGGAAGTGAGGTATCCAGGCTAATGGACGTATTGATAGTTACATTGAGGACCCGAGGAACGAGGGGACTGAAACTTTGTCGCGAAGAATCTCTATCATGTATCTCTTGCGCGTTACATTGAGGACCCGAGGAACGAGGGGACTGAAACGAGATTTCCTCCGGGTATTCTCCTTTTGCCAGGTGGCGTTACATTGAGGACCCGAGGAACGAGGGGACTGAAACGTGTAGGGTATACCGTCCAACTCCCACGCACGGGCGTTACATTGAGGACCCGAGGAACGAGGGGACTGAAACGGTTGCTGTTGATACGTCATTGTCGATAGCAGCTCATAGTTACATTGAGGACCCGAGAAAAGAGGGACTGAAACAACCGCATTCTTGATGATCGGGCCAATTTTACGTATCATTACCTTCATTTTTTAACGAAAACCTAATTTTGCAAAAGGCTCAATGATACATCCACTGCTTTTTTCTCGAACGCAGCGTCAAGAGTTCCCCAGACCTTTTCTATAAGAAAACCCCTCATAGTAGACAGAAAAAGTAAGCATGTACTCTGTCTACTATGAGGGAGCATATCATGGACGGGTGGTTATGAATTTATAGTATGTTTATCAGTCGAGAAGGAATTTTTTTGGAAACCAAGGTTTTGGTGCAGAGACTCGCATAATTCTGTATTTACTTTTTTACAATATGATGACGGAATAACTCATCTCGGGCAGGCACTTCCCGATTCGCTCGGCGATAAGCGTCAGCGATCATTTCACAATAGTGGTCAAACCACTCGCGGTTTATTTGGCAACGGGTAAGCCCCTGATAGATTGGATGATTTGTGATGTCAGGGTTTATCTTCTTTAACTCTTCCAAATAGGCATGGAGTGAGGCTACCAATTCTTTTTTAAAAGTATGATAAGGAACCGGTGCTTCATAATGGGCCACCAAATCCTCAAAAATAAAGTAATCAAGGACGAATTGCTCATCTTTCAATTCAAAATAGTAGGTGCCAACCGAATCTGGATTCTCCATCTTGATCTTGACACCCCTTGATTCCATGAGATAAAGCAGACTAAAAAACTCATCCAAGGCATCAACTGCCCGAAAGAAGGAAAACACAAACTCGTTTCCATTCCATGTGCACGTAATATCTACTTTTCCTTTAAAAAACTCAAAAAATTTCCCCTGTTCAAGCCGTTCCTGCTTCTCGATTTGAAAATGCATCTTCAAGTTAAAGCAGCCTCCTTTACAATCTTCCTTCTCGCACTTTCGATCCACTCAATGGATATGCAGTCGTTATCGTTCCTAAATTATGATTGACGACAATTCTCAATGATTTAATACCGTGCTTTTCTTGTGAAAATGTAATATCGTAGACATCATTCAAGTCGTAAGTTCCAGCATTATTTCTCATAAATTCCTGTGCGGTAGGTTTGTTCACCTTATTCAGTTGATCCATAATCAAATTCATGATGTCTCTCTCAGACATGGCGGAAGGGAAGATGGTTTTGCCTCTAGGGAGACGATTTGGGTCGCCTACGTGTAAATCCTTAATATGTTTCCAACCCCAGTTGCTATTCCCTTCAAACAAGACAGCTTTTTTGGATTCAGCCAAAGCTTCCCCGACATTGCTACCGAGATTAGCCATTCGAAGTACATGTTCCCCATCACCGCCAAATCTCGTCAAAAGGGCTGCGACAGCAGGGATTTTTAAAGCTTTACCAGTTGGAAGCAAAGAGGCGGCAGCTACTGTTTTCTCTGTTTTGCTGGCTTTGGGATCGAATAGGGTTTTCACATCGGAAAAGGCAAATTCAACCGCCATTTCACCCAAAGCGGCAAAGATAAAGCTTCCCGTTCGATTTTCCCAATCATCGAATGTAGATGTATTAATTTCTAACGTTCCTTTCCTCTGATCCCATTCTACATCCGTATCAGGCAATTTGTTTAGGAAAGAAGAAACGCGCACCACATCTTTGTGATCGAAGTTTTCCAGTTTGACGTCATATTTTTTCACCTTATGATTTTCATTAATCTCTAAGGAGCCTCTTTGAAGGTTGTATTTTACCCGTGTATCTCCTTTAGTCCCAATCAAGGTGGTTCCTTCATATTTGGTCTGATAGCCAGCCGCCCAAAGCAATTCTTGTGGCGTCGCATATAAATTATGGTCCCGAACCATTAAACTGTTAATTTTGACCTGATTTCCGTTTACCTCTGTTTGATTAATCGAGCTGTTAATAACTACCGAGTTTCCCTTTGGGTTTGAAGTGACTTTGACCGCATACAATCGACTAATTACATCATCCGAAACATAGGTCGTTCCATTTTTAATTTCAGCAGCACCGATTGTAATACTCCTTTCACTGTCACCGTCCTTCGAATATGTACCAGCGTAGGTGATTTGTCCACTGCTAATTCTGAGTTTAACGTAACTACCACCTTCCCCTTTTAAGGTGATTTTTGCAAACCCATTCCCCTGTTCATAAGAGACTCGCCCGCCAAGCTCCTCTAGCACAGCCTTGATTGCCACCATGTTCATTCCGTCTTTTTTATATCCATCCACGTTAGAATTACCAGCGGATATGTTTCTGCCGTTCACTGTAACATCTATACTATTAGAGCTTGCACTGTACGCCGTAACTCCTGCTACTTTACTTCCAGAAGCGGATGAAATGGACGGGCTATAGGATGTTGTAGACGTTGTTGAGCGGTTTGCAAAAGAAGACTGTTCGTAAGCCTGTTGTGCAGCCAGACTAATTTGAACGGAGTCACTTTTTGGTTTGGGTGTCGCAGTGGCTACTTCTTTAGGAGGAGGGGATGTTTTGGGTGGAGTAGTAACTTTTGCAGTTTGATCCGTGTTGCTTCTACTAGGTGTGTAATCGCGAATAGAGATGTTCTTTACCATTATGTTCACTCCTGGAATAACTTGTTAAAAACATATAGAATATAGGAATGAATACCATAATTGTAAATTATTTTTTGTTTACAAATTTCGACAATTCTTGTCGCAGTAAATTCGTATATAGTTGCATGTTTTACTTAATGTTCACGATATGAGCATAAGTTCCGTCTTGAGTGCGAGTAACATGAGAAGGCAACTACAAAGAGCCGTAGAGCAGCAGAACGATATCCAGAGCATCTGCTTGGGCATCGACGTTCAGACGACAAAGCGCACTTTATGGCCGCTGGAGATCGCGTGTGATTGATTGAAGGCATATTGCCTCGCAAGGCGGACGCCGCGTGTGTTCCTACCCGCCTCTACATGTAAAGCTGCTCATGTTGCCATCCGCCTGTTAAAAACCCATTTACTCAAAAAAATTTACATTCCCGAGAAATCGTGTAATCGCTATCATTTTGGATTCATACTGCTTTGAAACTGGACAATATATTCATCCAGACGCTGGCTCAGAATTACAACCTCTATATGGTCCAATCCTTTTTCCTGAACGAGTTTAACAAGTTGTCTTCGTAATTCTTCGATGATATTCAATAGGTCTTCTTCATTTTTCCTTTTTTTGTTCACTTGAATCATACATCTGTCTTTATGGAGAGATTAAAAGTGATTTGTACTAGTTTAATTGGGAAAAAGATCTGTTTAATCCAAATTTCTTTGCAATATCTTCCTTTTTGTGTGAGAGAAGGGCAATTCTACTATACAGCATTCTCCAAAAGATTCGGTTTAGAGAAAATAAGGAAATATAAAAGCCAGCACGTTTACACAAATGCTGGCTTTTATCTCAGGCTATTTCGTTTTTGAACTGCCAAGCAAAGCAAGTACTGCTTTGCGGAGTGGTTTGGACACGTCGCAGAGGACCGATACATTAACCAAAATCTAGCACAAGTCGGCAAGGTCCATGCAGCATAAAATTTCGTCGAGTGCTTTGTTCATGCGGCCGCGCTTCAATTCATATGCGATTTTAAAATACCGGAAGTTATAATGTCTTCCCTTATTAATCTGATCCTGATGTTCATAAAAGCGTTCGATTTCCGCAGAATACCGCTCTAAAACATGATCGATAGAAATGTCGAATTTGCTGGCAACTTCCATGATCGTCAAAAGTCCGGCTGGTATTTCCGCAGGGTGTTTGTCTAAAAAATCCAAATACTCGGGCAAGACTTGGGTATCTCCCATCAGTAAATCATACGTGTACATATTGGCTTTTGCCCATGTCTTGAACTTCTCTACTTCCATTCGCCCTGTATTATCAAGGAGTTCAAACCAGTCAAGGTCAGCATAGCCCTGCACATACTTTTTCGCTTCACCATACAGCCCTTGCATCTGCAAGGCAGCTCCTTTCAGCAGAAAGCCTTGACCGTAATACACAACCAGATGACGCTCGGTCTTGAGCGGCTCACACGTCTTGGCGTTTTTCCGTTTGCGCCATTCATGCTCGTAAACCTTCGAGGCCAGTAAGCGGAGCTCGTCTGCATACTTTTCCATATCGCTCCACCTTTGCAAAACAAAAGATACATTCGCCAACTGAAGCAACCCGTCCAACTGATAATTTTCCGGCAGGCGATTTCGATAAGGTTCAAATCGGATGACGGCTTTCCAGTTGTCTTCGGCATTCGCTCCTAGCGTTGCACGAAACAATCTGTACTGACTGAGCGAAAAGCGTTCTGAATGGCTATCCTTTTCATTTTCAATCACGAGCTGGTAAAAAGGAATGGATTCTTTGCTCTTCCCCGCTTCAAAGAGGCGTTCTCCTACTGAAAAGAGGATATCCACATTTTTTTGCTCATCCAGCAGTTTAGAAACGATCGGTTGAATGCAATCCTGTCGCCCAATCTCAGCACACCGGATCAAATACGGGATCACCCTCGGCCGCGAGACTCTTTCTTTGGCAAAGCACTCGTCGGGGTACAATTCATACAGCCATCCGGGAGGCTGTTCAAATGCTGTAGCCAAGGCATCCAACTGTCTTATCGTCATCGGGCGATTGCCCCGTAAAATATCGCTGAGATGCCCGTGATTGATTCCCGACAGCGCACTGAGTTTGCTTAGGGTGTAGCCGTATTGCTTTTGGATTTTTTCTATCGCTGACCGCAACGAACGTTGCAACGGTTCTTGCAGCCTCATAGAATACCTCCTAATCGAAAAAGTTTTGCGTGGGCGAATTTTGTTTCTGGTAAATATTGAGAAATCCAAATTCCACTTTAGTTTACTGTACAGTGCTGGTCAAGGGAAACTGGCATCTCGGTAACGAGAAGTTTTTTAACCAGGCTGCGAGTGGTATGGCACTGAGCTTGAGGGGAAAAGTCCCGATGGGGTCTTGTTTCTCCAAGAGCAATAGATACGCAGATGAGAGTGAGCAAGAAAGAATCTGAGGAAACAGGAAGAACCTTCGGCGCCATGCTGGGCGATGGGGATGTCTGCCGAAAGGGAAGATGAGAAGTGAGGTGCGTCTTTTTGTGGACAAAAGATATTTTGTCGTGATTTCGGCAGGAAACGAGGGAGAGGTATTATAAAAATGAGGCAAATGATTTATTATAGTCGTGAGAGCACATGATTATACCCCTGCAAGTGAATACTAATGATAGGACTCAGCCGGAAAATAAATGGAGAGAAAGTGTTTTCGAGGATGGGGCCTGTTTTTGGACAGAAAGGTAATCCTCGAAAAAAGTGCGGAATGTTGAGGACTTTGACTACAAGCAAAGCCTTGGCATTACTGAGTTTGTTCATGCCGACCAAGGTCGGTTACATTGAGGACCCGAGGTACGAGGGGACTGAAACTGCTGGAGCGTTACGCCTGGAATATCCTCGCCAGCGTTACATTGAGGACCCGAGGTACGAGGGGACTGAAACACGCTGAAAACTCAGGGTAAAAACCGATGAGGTCACGTTACATTAAGACCCCGAGAAACAAAGGGACTGAAACCGCTCTAACACAGACTGTTCTGCTTTTTTCGCTTCTGTACATTACGAACCCGAACACGAGTGAACTGCCACAACGAACCAAGTTCTTACGACAAAATGGCAACTGCCTAGAACACCCTAAACCCACAAAATAAGCCTACGAAAAAATTAAACTCATACTGAACAAACCGCAAAGCCCAACATTAAAAAATCCGCCCAACCAAAACCCCAGTTCCGAAACGAGGTGACCAAATGTTCGGATACTTCATCACGTTTGCCCTTAACTTTATAGTGGCCTACTTTATTTACGACGACCCCAGCATCCTGAAGCCTTTCGTGCACTCCGTTTTGATTCTGGCTTTGATCGTCCTCGTGGATCTATTTAAGAAAAAACAAAGAGCCACGCGCTGACTTTCAAGAAGGCAGTATGGAGCGCTAAAACAACTGGAAAGTAAGCAAAATGCCCTAATTCACACTTTTACAATTGTTGTATTTTGGGAACTATCCCGGACTGATCCAAATATAGGGAGCGAACCGTTACTATCCGTAAGACCATCCCCCATACACCCCACCCTCATTCCTACAACTACGCTATATCTATCTGTAATGACAAACGTACGTTCCTATGCTACTATAAAAATAAAAAGCAGGTGCTCCCCCAATGAACAAACCCGTCCACGTTAAATTGACGCACTATTCTCCCGCTCACTTGCCAGCGCTGCGCTCGTTTGAACTCCCCGAAGAACAGGGACAGTTTACATCATTGCCTGTCGAGACTCTCGCGGTAACAGAAGGCCAATACCCGATTGTGATTGTAAGCGAAAAGGAACCCGTAGGCTTCTTCTTGCTCCATTCCACGGAGCGGGTAAAGGAGTATTCCGCGAACCCCGACGCGATGCTGCTCACTTCCTTTTCCATTAACCATGCACAACAAGGCAAAGGCTATGCAAAGCAAGGAATGCTTCTCTTGCCGGCATTTATCCGTACCGAGTTTCCTGCCTGTACGGAAATTGTTTTGGCAGTGAACCATAAAAACATCCCTGCCCAGCGGCTGTATGTGGCAGCGGGCTTTGCAGATACCGGGCGCAGAAGAATGGGGCCGCTCGGCGAGCAATTTGTTTTCTGTTTGCCGCTGCCAAATGACCCGCAATAATCGCTAGCTACGCTATACGCTACTACAGCGCCAGCAGACAGCGGAGCGGCACACGAAAAACAAGCCGGAAACCCGCATTGGTAAAGGGCTCCCGGCTCTTTTCACACTCTGTTTGTTCCTGCAACTCGCAGTTCTCCTTCTTCGACAGCACTCATCTCAGCTCCGGCATGCTTGCTACGCATTCACACGAATACAACCGCCAGCCTGGACACTAGCCATCACACCGGAAACAATCGACCAAAAGCCAAGCCCGGCCCTAAAAGCGCAATCCATTCAGTTTTGCCTCTCTACCATACAAAATCCGCTTGTTAAGCCGAGCTACAACGACTTTCACTCGCTCTATACACGACAACCGCAACGAAAACAAACCGACAACACAACCGACAAAAAAACCGAAAACAAAAACAAGGCCCCACCCCAAAAAGGGACAAGACCTCGCTTTTCCAAACTCATTCACATTCAGCAACAATCGCGCCTGACACAGCGTAATGCTCCAACTGAATATCCATGTCCAGTCCTAGGGCAAGCTTGGCCATCTGATAACCGACGTAAGGCCCCATTGTCAGGCCGGACGCGCCGAGGCCATTGGCGACGAAAATGCCTTCCCAGCCGGGGAGCGGGCCGAGGACGGGAAGAAATCCCGGCGTGAACGGGCGAAAGCCTACCCGCGCTTCCACGAACGTGCTGTCGGCAAGCCTGGGGGCGATGTCCAGCGCTTTTGTGAACACTTCATGCAAGCCGCCTGGCGTTACGCGCGTGTCGAAGCCTGCGACGTCGTTTTCGTGCGTGGCTCCGACGACCATTTTTTGCTGATCGAAGGCGAGCAAATATTGATCGTTGGGCGGAATCACCACAGGCCAGTTGCCCGTATTCGCGTCTGGATAGTCCAGATGGACAATTTGCCCCTTTTGGAAAGTAACCTGAAACTGGACGCCCAGAGGCTGGAAAATTTCGTTCGCCCACGCTCCGGCACAGACGATGACGGAATCGGCGGTGATCGTTTCAGAGCCTGCACGCACTCCGGTTACCCGCGTTCCGTTGTGTACCAGGGTAGCTTCCTCGTATAGAAGCACAGCTCCATTTTTTTGCGCAGCCCGCAGCAAAGCATCCCGCAGAGCGCGGCCATCCACGCGAGCGGCTCCTGTGACATGCACCGCGGCGTAGTCCTCGTCGAGCGGAGGAAAAAGCGCTTTTGTCTCCTCGGAGGAAAGCATGGTGACGTCGCCCAGCTCCGGCGCATCTTCCTTGCGCGTGAGAGCCCGCTTTTCCAGCGCCTGCAGCTTGTCTGTATCCTTGTGAATGCTAAGAGCGCCGACACGGGCATACCCGGTGCTCGTCTCGCCGCTCTGCTCAAGCTCGGCGATCAGCGAGGGGTAAAAGCGCGCGCCTTCCTTCGCCAGTTTGTACCACGCCTGATTGCGCCTTTGCGACAGCCACGGGCAAATGATCCCTGCGGCTGCATCGGTGGCCTGGCCTTTATGTTTTCGGTCCACAATGATTACTTCTGCGCCTCTTTTTGATAGCTGATACGCCGTCGAAGCACCCAAAATTCCGGCACCTACAACAATGATTTTTTGCATGGTTCGCATCCTTTTTCATGAGGGGTGTACAATGGCTTCCTTATTACTATAAACTAACGGAGCAAGAAAAGGTACGTCTGCCATGGACCCAAGCTTGTGAACAGATGAAGGCGTAATTGTCGAAAAGATAATTAGTGCAAAAGTACCAATATTGGCGTAATCTGATAGTAATATAGTCGTTGGCGGATTGCTAGACAGCTAAAGGGCAAAACCGTCATGATTTTGCTTCTGGCGCTTATACGAAGCCAAGCCAAAAAGGAAAAAGGAGGAGAGGGAAAAAGTGAGAGTATGGAGGCTTTTGCTATTGTTCCTGCTCATGGTTCAACTGACGTTGGGGACTTGGGGGCCGCAGGCGATTAGCCATGCGAATAGCGGGAACGACTTGAAAAAGCAGATTTTGGAGATTACGGATTCCGGCAGTTCGGAGCTTTCCTTGTCCAGTTCCGACTATGCGATCACGACGATGAGCATGAAAAAATTCGTCGCGATTCGCGAAGAGCTGGACGGGAAATACGATGCGATCTACATCGGCTCCGGGAAGTACAGCACGGATCCGGTAAGCTATCGCAACATGGAAAACTCCAGTTCCCCGACGGATCGGGCCAACGCGCACGATACAAAAAACAAAATGAACGACATCACCGACCTGAAGGCCGAAGCGATCAAAAAGGAGTTTATCAGCAAAGGCCAACTGGTAGTCTTGCACAACGATACCGTTACCAAAAATACAGGCAAGTTGAAAGCGCATTTTAACCCATATAAAAGTGGCAGCCAGAAAAATGTCCTTTTTGCCAGCAGCGCCTCAGATGCAGCGAAAAAAATTGCGCAAAACATAGCGACAAGACCGCGCTTGACCATTCTTTCCCAGCCGAGCGATTACACGCTTTCCTCGCATGCCATTTACGGTCCGGGAGATAAGATCACCTACACGTTCAAGTTGGCGAACTACTCTTCTTTTGTCGGCCGCGGGCTGAGCGCCAATCTGTACATTGACGCTGACTTCGACAAAGTATATGAGCCGGAAGAGCTGGTCAGCACGACTTCGCTTACGGCGAACAACGCAGCCAACGAGCTTTCCTTCGTCCTGCCAAAAGGCTTGTCCACGCTGTACTACTGGAAGCTGGAGCTGGTAGACGAAGCGACCAAGCTGAAAGATTACGAGACAGGCATTTTTCAGTTCCGCGATCAAAAAGTGAACGTCAGGGTGCTGCAAGTAACCGTCAGCTCCAATGACGAGAGCGATTTGAACAAGCGGATTCAGAAGGCGTATCTGGACAACGGCACCGATTACGCCCTCCAGATCAATACGGTTTCGATGAGTGATTTCAACAAAACGTACTACAAGACCTTGAACGGCAACTACGACATGCTGGTGTTTGGCTTCCGGGATACATACAACGAAGGCGCGTCGATCAGTACAGCAGCAGCCGAAGCGGTGCAATCTTTTATCCGCACAGGCCAGGGCGTCATGTTTTCCCACGATACGATCTACCGCAGCAGCAACAACTGGCTCACGTATTTCAAAGACATTAGCGGACAAATCGACCCGATGCACAACCTGGGCTTCGGAGCGCCGAACCGTTCGAAAACGACCAAGCAAGTCAACAGCGGCTTGCTGACGCAGTACCCGTTTGCTTTGGGAGAATCCGTCACGGTGGCGGAAACGCACGACCAGTACTATACGCTTGACCTGGAAGATCCGACTGTCATTCCGTGGTACAACATGACAGGCAGCAACCGGGACGTCGACGATAGCTGGAACCATTACTACACCTACTCCAAGGGAGGCGTCACCTACTCGGGTACGGGACACACCTCCAGCAGCTTTCCGGATTCCGAGCAAAAGCTGTTCGTCAACACGCTGTACCGCGCCTTCATCGGTGCCAACCATGCGCCGATCATTACGATGATTGCGCCAAATGACAAGGAGCGCATTCGCAGCACCGACAAGGCGTTCGATATCGTCTACCGCGTGGACGACTACGATTTGAAAGACTTCATGCTGAAAACGAAAATCTACGTCGACGGCAAGCAGGTCTACTCCAATGATCGGACAGGTAACGGCTCGATCGTCATTTATCAGGCGGCCAATACCAAGCCGAACGGCGGCGAGATCGAGATCAGGGTAGAGGTGGAAGACAGCAAGGGAGCCAAGCAAACCGTTACGCGAAAAGTCATCGTGGACAAAGTGACACCTGCGCTCGCCCTGTCTCGCAAAGTGCTCAATGAAAATCCGGGACGGATCAAGAAAAGCGATCCGATCGCGATCGAGTACACCATCGAGCCTAGGGATATTCCCGTCAGCGAGCTGGCGTTGACAGGTCTGCGTCCAATCTGGATGCCGCAGGAGAGCTATGTGGTCGGCCAGGCGTATTCGTTCCAGGACCCGACAAAAGGAGATTTTGGACCGATTGCGTGGGCAAGTCCAAACACTGGCACGGCATACCTGAATCTGTTGAAGACAGGCTACACCCAATCCGTTTCACTCGGTGCGACCGTCAATACGCTGCCAGGCAGCAATCTGAAAAACGAACTGAATGAAGGCTTGAAATATTTGTATGATCGAAAGGCGATCATTACGCTGCCGATCGTCGACGATACGAAGCTGACCAGCAGTTCCACAGCGGCGCCGATCCTCAACTTTGGCCGCTTTGAAGTGAAAAAGGATGCGGCTGGCAACTACACAGGCGTCTTCCAGGGATACGTGTATCAGGTTACTGGCAATCAGCTTACCTTGAAAAATATCAGCTTCAACGAAATTTACCCGGAGGGCATTGAAGTGAGCAGCAATTCCGAAGGGTGGCAACAGTCTACGTCAGGAGGCAAAAAGCAACTGGCTGGACAGTTGCAGGATGTGACGTACAACCTCGTGAATACGTCTGCCGGCAAGGTGTACCGTGCGGAGAAACAGCAATTCACCGTAGAGCTGAAAGCAACGAAAAGCGGTCTGTACACGCTCAACCAAGCTCAGATGAATTACACCGATTTTACGGAAGCGGAGATTACGGACAAGTTCAACAGCGTGAACTTCAATGTGTACACGGCTGTGGAAGGCGTCACCCTCAATAAAGAGCAAATTACACTCGTCGCGGAAGATCCGGCTCGCAATACCGAGAAGCTGGTGGCAACCGTCTTCCCGGCTGATGCAGAAAACAAAGACGTGAAATGGACCTCCAGCAACGAAAAAGTAGCGACCGTCGACTCGGTAGGGCGTGTCGTCGCTGTCGGCAGCGGTCAGGCAACGATCACGGTGACGACAGTGGACGGCGGATATACGGACACGTGCCTGGTCATCGTTTCGTCCCAGCCGCAGTTGACCATGACACCTAACGATGGCTGGAACAGCTTGTATCCAAAAGAAGTAGTCATTACGGCAGAAGTCATCCACTTCAGTAAAACCGAAGTGCTGCAACCGGATTTCCGCATCAACGGTACTTCTGTAGACCCTGGCACACCGAAGGCTCCGGTTGAAGTCGGAAACGGCCTGTTCAAAACGACGTACCAGTTTACGATTGAGCAAAATCAGACCTCGTTGGGCGGACCTTTTGTCGGGCCTGCGGTGATTACAGGTCAGGTGAAAAACGGGCTGGGACAGCTTTCCAACGAAGCAGAAGGGAAAGTCTACTTTAACCCGCCAATCGAAATTACGGCGACGGGCGAGCGAGAGGGCAGCTCGCAGACGGCCAAGCTTGTCGCTACGCCGTCTGGAACGATCATGCCAAATGCAACCTTTGGCTGGGTTTACGAGAGCGATAACAAGAATGTCAACCACCAGACGCAACTGACCGATTTCAACAACGGCACCACTGCTCAAGGCGTACCGTTGAAGCCAGGCGTGAACCACTTTGTAGTCGCCATGCGCCAAGACTTTAACGAGGACGGAGATACGACGGATGTTAATGAAATGAGTGTGTCGAAGGTCATCACGATCGGCGGTAGCGAGTATCCGGTATTTACGGCAGAGGCGGAGAAGGTTTTGGAGCTGGAAAGCATAGGGACTGTGAAGGTGACCCCTCAAGAGCATGTCACCGAGGATACCGTCTGGAAGTACAGCACAACGCCTAACCCTACGGAAAGCGACTTTACGCCTATTCCCAACATGGACAGCAAAAACGATAACTACCTGGACATTCCGCTGCGCACGGAAGGCGGAAAGTACGTGGAAACCACGGTTATCATCAAGGCAGATAATGGCGACGGCTATGTGACGACTCGCCAGGTTGTCCTGACACCGCCGAAAGAAAGAACTTCGCCGTATGCCTTTGTCATCTCGACTGGAAGCGTGCAGGAAAACAGGGCGGTAAACGTGCGCCTGGGCTACTCTTTTAAAGACGTAGATGTCGATGGCAGAGTCAAGGTCAACGTAAAAAATGCAAAATATACGATTGTGCAGGTCGGAAGCGGTGAACCTGGCACAACGGTTGCTCTCCCGCATAGCGATATTTTTGCAGAGAAGTTCCTCAATCTGAAAACGGACAATTCGAAGACGAAAACATACAAGATTACCGTAGAAGTCGAATACACCGTTACGACCATTCGCAAGGGAGGAAAGAAAATAGAATCCCCAATCAAGCATACGCAAGATGAGTTGACCATCACCGTTCTGGCAACGGGTACACGTCAATAACCGCTTCCTGACATGAAAAATAGAAAGTGCCAATGCGAACTGGTTTGTCTCGCATTGGCACTTTTGCTTTTACTCCAGGATCGGATCTCCTACTTCGGGATACTCTTTGTCGTACATGTCGATGTGAAAACGGTCGCCAGGCGGGAGGCCCGGTGTCTTCTCTTCGAAAATGTTGCGGTCAAAAGAAATCGACATGTGCGTCGGTGGCTTTTCCGCACGGTCTTCGCGCACGGAGTTCAATTCGATGTAGCTGGTTCCTTCTTCTACAGCATCACGCACGCTGCGGCCTGTGGCGATTCCGCCAATCAGCCGGTTGTGGGAGTTGATCGAGTAAATCTCCATGGCGCTCTCCGAGTACAGGAAGGCCGAGAGTGGATAAATGTCCTTGCTGTCGATCGAGCTTTCGTCCTTGTACCTGTCTGTGAGGCTGATCGTGCCGGACGCGATAATGACCAGGTTGTTTTTCCGACCGGGCTGCGTAATATTTTGGATCTCGCGAATGACCACGTTGCCATCGACATAAACCGTGCCGTTGATGGACACGTCTCCGACAATGTCCAGGTTGCCCTTGATGTAGATCGTGCCCGTGTAAGTGAAAGGCTTGCCTTCATGGTCCGGCTCCGCCTTGAACGAGCCGCTTCTGCCCATCTCTACCGCTGCCATTCCTTCGCCGTCCGGACCGCTGATGTACAGATGGCGAATGTTTTCCAGCGAATCTCCCGTGAAGCGGGCCGTCAGGTTCAGGAAATCCGGGTTGGCATCGCGATAAGGCGATTCGATGACGAGCAACTCACCGCTCGGCGCGTAGGCATCGATAAAGCCAGGAGGCACTGCGCCATCCGCTTCGTCAGGGTCTCTGAACCATCTGGCCGATTCGACAGGCGGCATTTGCTGTGCGCTGGTCGCGAGTGCTTTTCCTTCGCGGATGCGGTCGGAGACGTATTTCGCCGTGCTTCCCACTTGTTCATCTATGAACAGCGAATCTGTCGGACGGTTTCTTTCGGTCACGATAGGCGGCTCATATCCGGGGATGTACGGCGTGGCCGGATCAGCACTGAGCGTAACCGCATTTTCCTCCGTGTCTGGCAGCGGGCTGGGGACGAAGGCAGATTCCAGATCAGCAATTCGCGGGCCGGAAAAAGCGGTGCTGCTCGGCTCCTCCGCAGGAAAAGCGGCAATTTCCATCAGGCGGCTGCGGCTCGGCAGGAAAATTTCGCCCTCCACGTAGTTGGGACCGCTTGTGCCGACCTCCCAGACTACCTCATCGTTTGCCGGATCGCTGTCCTCCGTATTTTTCAACGAGCTGTAACGATAGCGCGAGCTGGTCACAACCGAGTCGGCTGCGATGTTGCCAATCACGTTGCTCCCGCCGAAAAGCCGCAGTTGGCCGGGAGTGCTGATCGCATAGTGAAAAGGCGCAGGCACGGTATTCACGTAGACAGTCGAGGTGAGCTTGACCTTCCGCAAGTTTTCCGCCCGGTCGGGAATGCCGATCACGGACACTTTGAGCTTCAGCACATACGGCTGGCTGGTGCTGCCGGTGTCGCGGGGAATCCGCGACTCGATGGCGGTATGGATGGCGAAGCTGCCGTTCATGCCCGGCAAGCGGATTTCCTTGTATGTATTCGGTTCCGTAGCGGAGATGCTCTCGACCAGGTCGATGACCTTGTCGCTGGATTGGGTCACTGGCACCTCAGTGGGACGCGACAAAGAATCCCGCACCTCGCTGATCGTCCCATTCCCGTTCAGGAAGGAATGAGGCATCTGCAACTGCGTCTCCAAATACTCCTGGAAATAGGCCAGTCCCGCGTCTGCCAGCAGTTTGCCCTGCACCTCATCCTCGGCAAAGGTGCGCTGCTTTACGCTCTGCATGGTGTAGCTGGCGAGCGAGAGGGCCAGGACCGTAAACAGGACAATGATAAAAAAGACGATGACAAGGGCGCCGCCCCTCTCTTCTTTGACGATCTGCATGGACTCACCCCTTCTGCTCGCTGCCCAGCTCGATTTCCGTACGGACGACACGTACATACTGGGCTTTTTCCGTGTTTTGTGTGACGGCGTTCTCCACCTCGGTCCAATTGGCAAAAAGCTGGTGGTTTTGCCTGTCCTCCTCTGTGGAAGGAAGCGGGAAAGAACCGTAGCGCAGGGCAACGACGAGATAGAGAACTACCTGTTTTTTGGCAGCATCGTCGTTTTCTTGCTGAGGCATGGTGAAAAAGCCTTTTACCATATACTGGTTACGATCTGCCGGAAAGGGAATGTGGCTGCATGGATTGATCTCTGACCCGTGTGTTTCACAGGCGGCAAAAGCATACGTTTCCCTGGTGAGCAGCGACACTGTTTGCGTGCTCGTGGAGGCTCGATCAATTTTGACGGAGCGCTTGTGCAAATAGACCCGGCTGGAGCTGGTGGCATCGGCAAACTCGGGAAAAGAGGCGCTGACGATATGCCGTGCTGCCGTATCGTCCGCTGATCCTTGCTCGGGGTCGGCCGAGGCAGAAGGCAGCTTGACGTAGTCCGCCTCCTGGATCGTGCGCATCACGTCGCCAATGACAAAATCTGTATCGTTTCGCAACGTGTTTTTTAAGGAAGTAGTTTGATAGATTTCTACTCCTTTGACGTACACACCGATCAGCGGGATCAAGATGGCAAAGAAAATGAGCGACGTGGTGAGCACCTCAACGAGCGTAAGCCCGCGTTCATCCTTGAGGTATTTGGTTAGCGGTAGTTTGCGCGATCTGATTATCATGCGTCATTCTCCTGCCCAATCTCTGGATTGGCTATCAATGTTTCCAGCTCCGCGACTTTCACATCGTTTGAAAAGACTGTGACGACGACTCTGATGAGCGACTGGGATGCTGTTTGCTCTGTTGTGATAAACCGGGGGAGCACGTAAGTCTGGTAGACGCGATCGTTGATGGTCATGTCAGCGAGCTTGATCCCCTTGAAGTCGTTGGGCCAATTCGGTGCCTCGTTGGAGCAGATGCTTGCGAGCAGGTGAAAAGGAAGCGGTTTGCCCAAGTATTGATCTGCCAGCGAAATTCCTTGCTGCTGATCGGCTGGGATCACGCCATTTCCGGCCCGCCACTCTTCCACAGTCTGCCTGGCCAAGTTCATGGCGACTTGCCGACTGTCCTGATTGCCGGAGATTTCAAAGCTTCTGACGAGAAAATGGCTCAAAAACAGGAGGGCGATGGAAAAAATCAGAAGCGATGCGACCACTTCGACCAAGGACAAGCCTTTTTCGTTATCTAGTACTTTCATCCTGGTTATCCTCCTGGAAAGGTTCGTGACCTTATTGTACACGAAATGAGAAAAATAGGATATTATACAGGAATGTCAAAATTTCGAACAGGAATTTGCACATCAAAGTCGAATCGGGTTAGAGAGAAAGGAATGGGTCTAATGGCATATTTTTTTGAGAGGATAGGGTGAAATAAAGATGGATACAACAGGTGTCCTGATATTTATTGGCTGCTATTTTCTATTGTCTGCCCTATTTGGAGTGATGCTCTATCGGAGGGCGAAGCGCACTTTTGCGCGAAAAGGCTGGCTGGTAGCAGCGGGGGCGGTCCTGATCGGCGCCGTTTCTCCTTTCTTTATTGCTTACACAAGCTTGTGGCTGTGGCTGTCCGTTTTTCTTTTGCTCGCGGTTTGCCTGGCGTGGGGCGCATGGAAGCTGTCCGCAGTGCCTGTAAGGAGAGGCGGATTTGCTCCTGTTTTTTCTGTGCCGGCGACAGCGGAGCTGGGTCGGCAGCATCCGTGGAGTTTGGAAGAGGCAGCGGATGAGCAGCAAGACGAAGGCGTGCCAGCAGTGAGCGAGCTTGAGCAGCAGCATGAGAGTGAGCACCAGCATGAGCATGAGCTTGAGCATGACCTTGACCTTGAGTTGGAACTGGAGCTGGAGGAAGAAGTCGAACAGGCGGCTTTGGCTGAAGTGGCCGTGAGCCAGGAGGAAGGCAGCTTGCCGGAAATCCGCGACGAGGATGAGGCGATCAGCTACGACTTTTTGCAGGAGGAAGAAGCGGAGACGATTCCGTTCATGCCTGCACTGGAGCCTCCTTCGGCAAAAATAGAGGCCGAGGAAGCAGACGAGGATCGGATCATCTACTTTTTCGAGGAAGAGCCTCCTGCCGAAAAGAAAACCATGCCTGACACAACGGAACGGACAGATGTCGGGAAAGCAGATGAGCATGAATGGAATTTCATCCACGATGACAAGCAGACAAATGAATAACCGATAAAGAAAGGCGTTGACGTATGTACGCAACCCAACTCTCGCCTCGACGGCGCTATTCGTTTTCTTGGTTCTTTGCCATATTTTTCGTCCAGCTCATCCTGATCCCGGCGCTTTCGCTTTTTTCGATGATCGAGTGGGGAGGCGCCACTTTTGGCGAGAAGATTTTCCAGGAAGAGATCAGGATCGCATCGCTTCCCGTAGGCGGCCAGACATATGAGGAAGCAAGGCAGAAGCTGCTTGAGGCCGTACAGGCAAGCCGAAATACAGAAATTCGCTTTGTACTGGATGGACAAGCGTACCCGATTGACAAAAGCAAGCTGCAACTCAGCTTTGATGTAGAAGCGACCTTGCAGGAGGCGTATGCCCGCTCCCGAGAAAAGACCGGGTTTTTCTCCCGCTTGTGGGGGGATTCTGCGCCTGTCAATGTGCCGATCAAGATTGCCTTTGATCGCGCGGAGATGTCCAGACAGCTTGACGCCATCGGACAACAGATCGAGCGCCCGGCTGTGTCTGCGACAGGAGCTGTTTCGGGGAATACGATCTCAATCGTGCCAGAGGTGGTCGGTTACCGGATCAATCTGGAGCAGTCTTTGTCCGCCTTTGAGCAAGTCATCTCGTCCAATCTCGCAGATTGGTCGGGAGAGCTTCGTCTGGCTGTACAGGAGGACGTGCCACAAATCCGCACAGCAGATTTGGAGTCGATCAAAAACATGCTGGCTGAGCAGTCTTTGCCGATGGCTGTTTCCGGGAGCAGCGGGCTTGCCAATTTGCAGCAGCTCGTCTCCCGCCTGAACGGCACGGTCGTTTTGCCTGGCGAGACGTTTTCCTTCCTGAAGGCGACAGGGCCGTACACGCAGGAAAACGGCTATGTGCTGCAGCCGATTCTCGCCGACGAACAAGTCGTTCCGGACCAGCTCGGTGGAGCCGCGACACAGGCAGCGACTGCTCTCTACCAAACCATTTTGCAGAACCGTCTGACCGTGATCGAGCGGCATGCGGCTCAGCGGCCTGTTTCCTATACAAGTGCAGGGCTGGAAGCGCGGGTCGATGGGGAAGAACTCGATCTGCGCTTTTCCAACCAGACGGAGAAGCCGCTGTTTATCCATGCGGCACTGCAGAACAATCAGGTGCGAGTGGCGCTTTTCGGGGCAAAGCAGGACGTGCCTGTGGCGACGCTTGTTACGGAAAAAGGCGCGACGGTGTCGCCGAATACGATTGTTCGCGTAGACCAAACGCTGGGGCCAAACGAGGAGTTCATCGAGCGCAAAGGCAGCGAGGGCTTCACGATCGCCGTTTACCAGAGCTGGCAGGAGAAAGGGATATTCCGGAAGCAAAAGGTTTCCGAGGATTACTACAAGCCGCTGCACAACGTCGTTGCGGTTGGCCCCGTTTATGAAAAAGACAAGAAGGCGCGGGCGACAACTGTGCCAGGGGCGCAACAGGAAGGCGATGCGGCTCCGGCCGAAACGGCTGATGACGGCGGCGGAACACCTGCCGCTGCACCGCCTCCAGACATACCGATGCCAAGCGCCCCTTCCACTGACGCAAACAGCGGAAGCACTGGCGGGACGGAAGTGGTAAACGGCATTATTTATCAAAACTAGGCAAAGCAACCGTACGTAAGAGGGGGGAGTCTCTTGTCCCGCAAAAGGCTTGGCGACATCTTGGTCGAGAGCGGCATCGTTACCACCGACCAGTTGCAGGAAGCGCTGGTCGAACAAAAAAAATCGAAGCTGAAGCTCGGTGACCACCTGCTGCAAAGCGGCTACATCACCGAGCAGCAACTGATTGAAATTCTGGAATACCAGTTGGGGATTCCCCATGTCAGCCTGTTTCGCATGCGTCTGGATCCGTCTTTGTCAGCGATTGTGCCAGAGGAGCTGGCTCGCCGCCACTCGCTGGTTCCGTTGAAAAAAGAAGAGAACAAGCTGACTGTCGCGATGGTTGACCCGCTTGATTACTACGCAATTGACGAGCTGAGGATGAGCACGGGTTTTGTCATTAACGTGGTGATCGCGACCCGCGACGAGATTCAGCGCGCCATCTCGCGAATGTACAGCATGCAAGGCTCTGTGCAGGAGCTGATGGAAGGCATCGAAGTGCCGGAGGATTTGGAAGAAGCGCGGATTTTTGACGACAACTCGCCGATTGTTCGCCTGGTCAACCAAATGTTTGAGCAGGCTGTCCAGCTTCGGGCGAGCGACATCCATATCGAGCCGATGGAAGACGGCATCCGCGTCCGTTTCCGCATCGATGGTCTGATGCGAACGGAGCGGGTTTTGCCGCGGCACATGCAGGGGATGCTGACGGCCCGGCTGAAAATCATGGCGAATCTGAACATCGCCGAACGCAGGATGCCGCAGGATGGCCGGGTGCAGATGAATGTAGACTTCAAGGAAATTGATATCCGGATGTCGACTTTGCCTACCATCTACGGGGAAAAAATCGTCATGCGTCTGCTTGACCTGACCAACGCTCTGGTGGAGATGAGCCAGCTCGGCTTGTCGAAGCGCAATCTGGCGATGTTTCAAGAGCTAGTTACGATGTCCAACGGGATCGTACTGGTGACGGGCCCGACGGGAAGCGGGAAATCGACGACGTTGTACTCGGCGCTCAACCATTTGAACTCAGAGCATGTCAACATCATTACCGTCGAGGACCCTGTCGAGTATCAGCTTGACGGGATCAACCAGGTGCAGGTCAACGAAAATATCGGGATGAGCTTCGCCTCCGCGCTGCGCTCGATTTTGCGCCAAGACCCGGACATCATCATGGTCGGGGAGATTCGCGACAAGGAGACGGCTGAAATCGCCATCCGCGCCGCGCTCACCGGACACTCGGTGTTCAGCACGCTGCATACCAACGACGCGGTCAGCAGCATTACCCGTCTCGTGGACATGGGCATTCCGTCGTTTTTGATCGCTTCTTCGGTGCACGGCGTACTCGCGCAGCGGCTCGTCCGTCGCATCTGCAAGGACTGCAAGCAGGAATACCAGGCGTCCGAACAGGAGAAGAAGCTGTTTGCCCAAAAAGGGTTGAACGTGGAAACATTATGGAGGGGAAAAGGCTGCGCAAGCTGTCAAATGACCGGATACCGAGGCAGGATCGCCGTTCACGAGGTGTTCAAGATCGACGACACGATCCGCTCGATGCTGATTCAAAACCTCCCGTCCCACGAGTACAAAAAGTATGCGATGAAAAACGGGATGGTCCTGTTGTTCGACGATGGCCTGCTCAAAGTAAAGCAGGGCATCACCACCATGGAAGAAATTTATCGGATATCGGTCAGCCAGTGACGGCCGACGTCAGGAAGAGGGAGGATGAAGCGTGTCTAGTGTCGATATTAACAAGCTGCTGAAGTACGCCTTTGAAAAAAGAGCATCCGACCTGCACATATCGGTAGGGACGTCGCCTGTCTTTCGGATTGACGGCGAGCTGAAGCGGCTGGATTTGCCGCCGCTCACTCCGGAAGACACCGAGTCGATGGCGCGGACCTTGATCCAGGAGCACATGTACCACAAGTTCCAGGAAAAAGGCGAGCTGGATTTCTCTTACGGCCTGGCAGGGGTGTCCCGTTTTCGGGTGAACGCGTATCAGCAGCGCGGCTGCACAGGGATCGTGGCTCGGGTCATTCCGACATCGGTGCCGACCATTGAATCGCTCTGTATGCCGGAGATTTTGCGGAAATTCTCGCAAAAGCCCCAGGGACTGCTGCTGGTAACAGGTCCGACAGGCAGCGGGAAATCGACCACGCTTGCCGCGATGATCGACTATATCAACCGCACGATGAGAAAGCATGTGATTACGTTGGAGGACCCGATCGAGTATTTACACAAGCATCAGCTCTCCATCGTGAACCAGCGCGAGATCGGCTTTGATACAAAAGATTTTGCCAGCGGGCTGCGGGCCGCGCTGCGCCAGGACCCTGACGTGATTCTCGTCGGCGAGATGCGCGATCTGGAGACGATCAGCACCGCGATTACGGCGGCGGAGACCGGACATTTGGTGCTCGCGACGCTGCATACGTCAGACGCACCGCAGACCATCGACCGGATTATTGACGTTTTCCCCGGCAGCCAACAGCCGCAAATGCGGACACAGCTCGCTTCCGTCCTGGTCGGCATCATCTCGCAGCGCCTTTTTCCGAAGGTAGGCGGTGGCAGGACGGTGGCGACGGAGATTCTCGTCAATACCCCTGCGGTCGCCAACCTGATTCGCAGCGAAAAGGTGCATCAGATCAAGAGCATTCTCCAGACAAGCAGGGAGATGGGCATGCATACGCTGGAGATGTCGATCAAGGAGCTGATCGCAAGTGGCACGATCACGATGGAGGCGGCCCAGTATTTCCTGAATGAGAGGGTGCTGGAGTAATGCCTACTTTTCAATACGAAGGCCGCGAGCGGACGGGGAAAAAGGTCAGGGGCAAAATCGAAGCCAATACAAGAAACTCTGCCATCATGGAATTGAAGCAGCAAGGCGTCCTCGTGCTGAACATGCAGGAGCAGATCAAAGGCGTGCTCGACCGCAACATCGAGCTCACCCGCCCGGTAAAAGGCAGGGACATCGTCATTTTCTTGCGCCAGTTTGCCACGCTGATTCGCGCGGGCATCGGGATCGTAGAATCGGTACATATCCTCGCTGCACAGACCGAGAGCAAAAAGCTGCGCAAATACTTGGTGGATATCGAGGTAGATTTGCAGCAAGGGACACAACTGTCCGAGGCGTGCGCCAAGTTTCCGAAGGTGTTTGAGCCGCTATTCATCAGCATGGTGCGCGCGGGCGAGGCGTCGGGGAATATGGAGCTTGTGCTGGACAGGCTGGCTACGTTTTACGAAAAGTCCTACTACACAAAGGAAAAGATCAAGTCGGCGATGGCGTACCCGGTGACCGTAGGCTTGATGTCCGTCACCGTCACGGTCTTTTTGCTGGTCAGCATTGTGCCGACGTTTGTCGATATGTTTGCAGGCTTTCAAGCGGAATTGCCGGCGATTACGAAAGCGGTCATGGGCTTTAGCAACAGCCTGGTTGAAGTGTGGTATCTCTATTTTCTGGGACTTTTGGCACTGTTTATCGGTTTTCGAATTTTTGTCAACACTTCTTATGGACGATATTACACTGACTATGGTATGTTGAAACTACCAATATTCGGCAAGCTGCTGCAAAAAGGCGCGGTAGCAAGAATGACCAGAACGCTTGCTACGTTATTTGCCAGCTCGGTTCCGATTCTGCAATCTCTCAACATCGTCGAGGGAGTGGTAGGGAACCAGCTTATCAGCAAATCCATTGGCGAAGCGAAAGAAAGCCTGCGCCAAGGTCGTCCTCTGTCAGAGCCGTTCAAAAAATCGTGGGTAATCCCTCCGATGGTGTCCCATATGATTGCGGTTGGCGAAGAGACAGGTTCGCTTGATTCGATGCTGGACAAGGTTGCAGATTTCTACGAAAAGGAAGTGGAGAACTCTGTTGACAAAATCAAGTCGCTAATCGAACCAATTATGATCGTCTGTTTGTCCGGAATTGTGGGAGCCATCGTGTTATCTATCATGGTGCCGATGTTTGATATCTTCAGTAAAGTAAAATAACGGTCGGGGAGGAGTACTTGTATGTTGAAAAGAATGTTGAAGAATGAGAGAGGCTTTACACTGATCGAGCTGTTGGCTGTTATTGTGATTTTAGGGATTATTGCTGCGATTGCGGTTCCTTCGATCGGGAATATTATTGACAACTCCCGAAAAGATTCGCACATTGCGAATGCTCGCATGATTGTGGATGCGACGAGAATGTATTTGGTGAATAACTCGAGTGCAGCATCCCCAGTGACTCTGAAGACTCTCGTAGATAATGGTTATATCAACAATCCGACCGTGCCTGGGTTTGATGAAAATTATGACCCAGATGATACTAAAGTAACCTTCGATAAAGATAAGACAACCGGCCATGTCAAGGAATACTTGGTTACGTTAGTAGTGGACACCCAGTATGTTATTGGTTCAGCAACTAAAGCTGAGAACGTAGACGAATTAACTCGTGAAAAGGTAACATTGCCAACAAACTAATGACTTTGCCTATGGTGGACTTCCTTCACAAGAAGAAGGAAGTCTTTTCTGTAAGCTTGTCGCAGCGATACTCCCAGCAGAGGTGAAGAAATGCTCCAACTACCACTCTCCATAAGCTTCTTCCTCCTCGGCCTCCTCTTTGGCTCCTTCTACAACGTAGTTGGGCTGCGAGTGCCAAAAAAACAGTCCATCATTTACCCGCCGTCGCATTGTCCGACCTGTAAGCGGCGGTTATTGCCCGGAGAATTAATCCCGGTTATTTCCTATCTTCTCGCAAAAGGAAGATGCAAGGGCTGCAAGACGGCGATTTCTCCGCTCTATCCGGTGATGGAGGGCTTGACGGGGCTTGGTTTTGTCCTTGTCTATTTGCGGTACGATCTGACCTGGGAGACGTTGCTCGGGATGTTGTTTGTCTCCCTGCTGTCGATCATCACGGTGGCGGATTTGACGTATCGGCTGATCCCGAATAAAGTGCTGCTGCTGTTCTTTTTGCTTTTTCTCGTCATGCGCTTTTTTTGGCCCTATGGCGATGCCAGCTATGTAGCGCATTTGATCGGGATGGCGGCAGGGTTTTTGTTCTTTTTTCTGCTTGCAGTCATCACGCGTGGCGGGATGGGGGGCGGCGATACCAAGCTGTTTGCTGTGATCGGGATGTTTCTGTCGCCGACGCTGTTGTTTTTGACCGTGTTTCTCTCCTCGGCCTTTGGCGCCTTGTATGGACTGTTTCTGCTGGCGATTCGCAGGGCGACGCGCAAGTCGATGATTCCGTTTGGGCCGTTTATTGCGCTGGGAGCCGTCACCGCCTATTTATACGGTTCGGCTATCGTGGACTGGTATTTATCTTTTTATTAAGCCATCGGTCTGCCACTATTTACGGCAGGGTGGAGGCGAGCTTTGTCTAATTTAGTAGAAAACAAGAAATGCATTTCCTAGCATCAATAGAAAGGGTGGAGTCGAATGGGGGTCCATCTGCCGTTTCTCCCGTCCAAAAAGAGAATTGGCATTACGATAGAAGATGACGGGATTCGCGTCGTCGAAACGTCGCAGAACGCAGGAGCTGTCCAGGTCCACCAGATGGGCATGATTCCGTTGGAGCGAGGTTTGCTTGTCGGCGGGAAGATTATGAACCAGCAGGCGCTGGAGCAGCAACTGTCCGCAGCCAAAAATCAGTTACTATTGAGCGGGAACAAGGTGTGCCTTGCCGTACCGAGCTCGTTTGTCGTCATCAGGAAGATCGCTTTGCCGCGAGTGCCGGATAAGGAAGTTCGCCCCTTGATCGAGATCGAGCTGGAATCATCCGTTCACTTGCCGTTTTCCCGTCCTTATTTTGACTATTACAAGCTGCCGAAAAACAATGTGTGGGCGCTTCCCAACCAATTCTCCGCCGAAAAGCTCGGCTCGGGAGAGGAGGAGCAGTATCTGGTCATTGCGGCGCCGGGTGAGCTGATTGACCAGTATTTGTCGCTTTTGAAGGTGCTCCGTTTGGAGGCGACTTCGGTTGATATCGAGCCGTTGGCGTTGCATCGGCTTCTGACCAGTGGCGGGATGGAGCTGAGCCGGAACATGCTCGTGGTGCAGCTCGGGGTACGCTCCATCAATGTCGGCATTTTTGAAGGCGATATTCCGGAGTTTTTGCGCAATATTCCGCTTGACCTGGAAAATTACAAGAACAGTGCAGACGAGAACGAGCCGTCGACCAAAGAGCTGCTGCAATTCCTTGAACGCCGCAGCGCCTTTTCCAACTTTGCGGAGGAGTTGGCACGAGAGCTGGAACGGGTAATTAACTTTTACCAGTTCTCCTTGAAAAACGGGATAGTCAAGCTGGACACGATGTACCTCACAGGCGACTTTCCCGACCTGGATAAAATGGTCAGGTTTTTGCGCGAGCGACTTCCTCAGTTGAAGATCGCGCCGCTGCCGCTAGAGCACATTGAGCACGTAGGGGCAAACCAGGCAATGCTGCAAGCCTTCTCTGTGGCGCTGGGATTATCTTTGAGAGGTTGAGGGCTATTGGTTACGATAAATCTGCTTCCGCGAAAGAAGCGGTTATTTACCGCCTCGCATATCGTATTGTCAGGAATCGGCTTGACGTGGGTAGCTGCTGCCAGCTTTCTCTGGCTCACGTATGGCTCAACGAATGAGTCGGTCACTCTCTTGAAACAGGAAATCAAAATGAAGGAAACGGCGATTGCTGCCCTGCAAAAACAGGCGGTAGCCGTGCAAGCGGACGACTCGCTGGATCAGTATGTGCTTTTTTCCGAGCGGATGCAGCAGTTGTTTTTGCCGACGAACCTGCTCATGGACGAGATAGCGCACGCTTTGCCCGAGCATGGCCGCCTGGACAGCATCAAGTATAGCTTGAGTGGCAGCATTGAACTGGAAGGCAGCTTTGAGCAGTACGAAGATGTTGCTGCGTACCTCCACAATTTGCAAGCCTCTCCCTACGTCGTGAAAGCGGAAGTTACCAGCATCAAGGCGAGAGAAATCAAATGGCAAGGCCCTGTAGATGACCAGGGAAAACCGCTGTCGGCCATTTTGAGCACCGTTGGCGGAAAGCTGCTCCCTCGCTATACTGCTTCCCTGAAAATAAAGGCGATTACTGTTGATTTGCAAGAGCTGGTTGCCAAGGAGCAAGCTGCCGCAACAGGAAAAGCCGAAGTGAAGAAGTAAGAGGAGGGGAACCGTTGCATGGGAGAAAAGACGCGTCAGATTGCACTCTTCATCTTTGCGTTATTGTTCGCTGCCTTGGCAGGAGCTTACTATTTATACATCGTACCTGTTACGGACCAAAAGACGAGCTTGCAGGTGCAGCTTGAGAAATTGAAACAAACCTTTGACCAGTTGCAAAGCGCACAGGCGACGGAGCCGACAACCCCAATGGTGATCTCCAATAAAATCCTGGAAGCGATCCCGGTTAGGCCGTATGCGGATCAGCTTATCAAGGACCTGGAGAGGCTGCAATCTGTCAGCCAGATTTCGATTGAAGAAGCCTCCTTTTCCGAGCGGGAAAAGCTGTCTGCAAAAGAATTGGCTAATCAGCTCACCTACATGGATCAAGCTGAGGGGGGAGAAGCGCAGGCAACACTCGAAGGAGAGGTACAAAAGCTTGATGAAAAAGCGCAGAAGATCGCCAAGTCCGCGCAAAATGCGGGTTCATCGGCCGGACAACCAAAGCCGGCTGCCGGGAAAGAAGAGCGCCAGGTGAAGGCGGAAATGATTGAAAAATACTTGCCGCCAATTCCTTTTCATAGCGTGGAAATTTCCCTCAAGATCAAAGGCGATTACAAGGAAATTTATCGCTTTGTGAGCGAAATGCAAAAGATGTCGCGTTATTTGCGTGTCGATCAGCTCGACTTCAAGTCGAACCAAAAAGACGAGTTTGTCATTCCGGAAGACACGAAAATGGTCGCAACCGTCAAGCTTACGAGCTACTTTGCGCCCCAGTTTGAAAAGGACCTGGAAAAGCTGCCAGCCGTGCAGGTGGAAGGGCCTGCGGGCAAGTGGGACCCGATGCAGTACGAAACGGTCAAAAAAGAAGAAGCATCTGTCGGGACCACTGCGAACGAAGCGAACTAGCCGTACAAACCGCAACTGATAAGAATGAAGCCTCCCAGCCTGTTAGGGAGGTTTGTTTTCGATAGAAAAAGGCTGACAGTTCAAGTTGCTGCCAGCCTTTTTCCGCTTGATTTATTTCCCTGGCCGTTCGACCGGAGTTTTGTTAATGATGTAATAGCTAATAATCAAAATGAGAATCACGCCGGAGTAAATCAGCGTGTTGAGCGGGCTGTGGTGATCGACGATAATCAGACGAACCATGGCCGTTATGCCGATGTAAAGAAAATAGCGCAGGGGAAAATGGTAGTTCTCGCGAAAGTACTTGACGATCATGGCAATAAATTCGAAGTAGAGAAAAAAGGCAATGATAGCTTCGAGAAATTCGTTCAGCGAGGAATCGCTCGAGATCATCATTTTCCCGAAGTGGATCAGCTCCTTGCCGAGCAGCACGACAAGGATGACGGCCAGGATAATCAGGGCGAGGTTGAGGATCAGTTGGAGCAGGGACGGAACGGAGAAATGCTTGATAACGGCTTTGACATGGTTCATGACGGTGGCCTCCTATGGAAAAAATAATCGGACAAACACAACCGTTACAATATGTTATACAAATATAATTAAAATTCAGAATATAATCAACGCATCTAGCGAAAGTGACATACTATTTACACAATCAAAAGTGAAGTCTCCCTTCGCACAAAATGGCTGGCTCATAAAGGCGAAGGGCGGTATCATTTGTGACAAGACTGTCTGAAAGGAGCGAGCCTTTTTGAATCAGCATCAAAACCAGAACCATGCCATCGCCGTCATTTCTGACATACATAGCAATGTCTTCGCGCTCGAAGCGGTTTTGCAGGACATTGGCGCGCGAGGGATTCAGACGATTGTGAACCTCGGAGACGCGCTGTTTGGCCCGATTGCCCCGGTGCAAACCGCGGAGCTGCTTATGCAGCGCACGGATATCGTCCATATTATTGGCAACTGCGACCGCTATTTGCTGGAGGAGGAGCTGGATTCGCCCACTTTTCAGCATGTGAAGCCGCTGCTGCGCCAAGACGTGCTCGACTGGCTCCGCACGTTTCGCAAGCAGTGGGTTTACGAGGATCTTTTGTTTTGCCATGGAACGCCTTTTGCGGACGATGAGTACCTCATGGAGCGGGTCGCTCCGTACGGGACTGACGAGAAAAGCGTCACTGAACTGATGATTGAGCTGGCGAATGTACCGCAGAACATCATTTTTTGCGGACATACGCACGTGCACAGATCGGTGTGGCTGCCAGATGGAAAATGGATCGTAAATCCGGGGAGTGTCGGGCTGCCCGCTTACTTTGAAGAGAAGCCCCATCCTCATTTCATGGAGTCATTGACGCCGCACGCCAAGTATGCGACGGCCACGCGGCAAGGGGACTCCTGGAGAGTGGAGCACGTCCTGCTTCCGTATGATTATGAAAAAGCGGCCAAAATCGCAGAGGAAGCCGGGCGCATGGACTATGCCCATGCGATCCGGACGGGCAGAGCGCGGCTGTAAAACGAGCATAGCGACCGGAGTGTCGGGCAACAAAAAAGGGGTGCACGTCGATGTGCTCCCCTTTTTCTTCTATATGTCATGGAGTCATTGACGCCGTACGCCAAGTATGCGACGTCCACAAGGTGAAATTCTCCCTTTACCAAAAAAAGAGAAAGTACCTTGGATTTCACACCTAAAAGTAGTTCTCCAAGATACTTTCGAAATTTGGATTAATTACTTGTAAAATTCTAAATCTGAGTCACTCGTATAATACGGGCAATCATCGGCCATATGTTCTACTAATCCTAATTGCCCCCATTTGGATTTAACTTTAATCATACTTGCTTGATCTTTTCCAGGTGCAGGTGGGCCAGAATAAACTGTCGTAACTATCCCAGTGTGTTCATTACCTCTTACATCGTAGTAAATTTTGCTATCTCCAGAAGCAGAACTCCTTTTTTTATAACTCCCATCTGTCATATAGGCGCCAGGGTCATTCATCCAATATTTGTTGCTAGAAGAAGTACTGTACCAAGCATAGGAATGACAATTGTAATTTGTTGTAGCTGATCTTAGGAGAGTAGTACGAGGATATGCCCTTTCAACCTCCCGATCCAGAGCTTTAATCTCCGCAGAAGATAAACGTTCCCCTAGTTGCAACACTTCCACCTTAGTGCCCTTTGGTGTCTTTACATATATAGCAGCCGCTGCCCGTTTTGGTTCTTCCGTAAGCTCTTCCACTTCTTCTACTTCGTTTGGAGATAACTTCTCTTTAATCTCACTTTGTTCTAAAATAATTTCAAGATTCTTCAAGTCTAACATTTCATCTGAAGATGCTTTCTTAACTCCCTTCGATTCTTTTGTCACTTTGTATTTCTCAAGTAGCTTCGAAGCAGCATCTTCTCTTTTCAGCAGTTCCTTTAGACCGTTGAAATTGGATGAAACAGCAGAAAAACCTTGTTCAAAAGAATCGTATGCATACATGTCGATCAGGAACGGATAGTCTAAAACAGTTTCAACAAGCTCTTCGGTTGACAATTGTTCCAAAACATCCTCAGGTATTTGGCTTACCTTTTGGCGTTCCATTTTGCTTTCAAGTGCTTTCCACTCAGTTGTTCCGGGTTTCACGGGGTACTCATATCCGCCAACTTTTTCTGCACTAGCAGGTGCGACTAAGCTTATCGCTAATAAAAACACGGGCAAAGCTCTCTTAAATAATTTCATACCTTTCCTTCCTTTTCATACGATTTGGAAAAAATAAAGAAATGGTCAATCTTGAAAGTTGTTCTAAAATCTAACCTCCCATCGCATTAGATTTCATATATGGTTTGATTCTTTGATGAGCAAAGATGATTATCTGTTTCCTTAGTTCAAATGAGCAACTTTGTTTCAATTCGAAAGCATTAGTAAGCATCTGTTTTTATTACAAATCCAAATGGATATTCCTTATCATCTTTATAAGCATTGATTCGAAAACCTCTATAAACCGTTTGACACGGTTCATCGTTCGAATTTAAAGCAGAAGCGAAGTGCTTCTCTAATTTGAATTGATATTTATTGTCTATCCGGGTAAAGGCAACATTCTTGATTTCTTTATCCGTATATAATTGTTCACCTTTAGAATTTAGGAGAATGTCCAAAATAGTTATGTTATCATATACTGTTTCACCAAAATCGATGGTAACTGTCTCACCGTTTTTGTAGTATTTAATCTCTTGGGGAACTGTTGGGTCAAACGCAAATTTGAATTGGTCTTTGAGATTTTGATTACCGCTTAATTCATATAATTTAATAGTGTCTGCTCCAATCATTGCACTTCCCTGCTTGCTAATTGGATTTTCAGTGACACTACTATTCTCTTCCTTATTGTCAGTGGCCCCCCCACATCCGCTAATTCCCACTAAGATCAACAATAATAATAGAAAGTTTTTTAACAGGTTCATCTTCGTCACCCCATTTAGGAATTGTCATGTTTCTATTTGTGAATTCTATTGTGAAACAAAATCCATAAAAAATATATCATAATTGGAATTAACAGGGAATGGGACCCGCGTTCTATTTCAAAATAATGTAAAAAATCCTTTATTCAAGAGAGTTCTCGAAATCGTATTGAACTAAAACAAGCAGCTTTGTACAGTTCCCATACGAGTTCCCTTGCCCGCGAGTGCTCCTGGAAAGTGGAGTACGTCCTGCTTCCGTATGATTATGAAAAAGCGGCCAAACTCGTAGAGGAAGCCGGGCGCATGGACTATGCCCATGCGATCCGGACGGGCAGAGCGCGGCTGTAAAACGAGCATAGCGGCCGAGGGCCGGGCAACAAAAAAGGGGGTGCACGTCAGTGTGCTCCCCTTTTTCTTCTATAATAAATATGTCTTACTCTCAAGCTTTTCCTGCAGCCTGCGCACCGTCCCATTCGGCGGTACTTGTCGCCGGGGTTTCCTTTTCGGACGATTTCTTTTGCTCCGGCTTGTTTTGGCTGCGCAACGGGATTTCTTTCAGGAACAGCGCGATCACGACCGCAAAGCCAGCGACAATGGCTCCGGTCAAAAAGGTGGTCGTAATGCCGTAGCTCATCGCTTCGCGGATCGTGTCCAGCATGTGGGCAAACACGGTCTGCGACTCAGGCGGCAAGCTGTGCAGCGCCGCTTCGATTTTGGGCTGATCGAGCAAATTTTGTGGATTGGTGAACAGCGACAGCTTTTCAGCCAACGCCGGATCAGCAGGCATCGAGGCAGCGCCCTGGCTCATGGTAGGCGAGAGCTGGTTCATTTTTGCAGACATGCTGGCGCTCATGACGCTGCCCATGACGGCAATTCCGATCGTACCGCCCAGGTTGCGGAACAACTGGGAGGTAGCGGTGGCGACACCCAGCTCCTGCGGTGCGACTGCGTTTTGCACAGTCAAGGAGAAGACGGGCATCGCGATGCCCATGCCCAGGCCGAGCACGATCATGTACAGCACGAGCAAATAAATCGGCGTGGTCGGCACCATGAAGTACATCAGCACCATGCCGAGCGTCATGACGAGCAGCCCGCTGATCGCCATCTTTTTGTATTTGCCTGTTTTGGTCATCAATTGTCCGGCGAGCGCAGACGTCACGAGCATGGCAATCGACATCGGCATGGCGACGTAGCCTGCCATGGTAGGCGAGATTCCTTTTACGCCCTGGACGAAAAACGGAACGTAGATGATCGCTCCCATCATCCCGGCATTCAGGAAAAAGCCGACCAGATTGGAGACGGTGAAAATGCTGTTTTTAAACAAGCCAAGCGGCAGCACAGGTGTTTTTACCCGCGTCTCGATCCACAGGAACACGAGCAAGGACACGACGGTGACAGCCAGGAGGCCGAGAATTTGCCAGGAGCCCCAGGCGTATTTGTGCGGGCCTTCTCCTGCCCAGGAAAAAGCAAGCAGCATCGGAACGATGGTCGTCGTCAAGAACAGGGAGCCAAAGTAGTCGACGGATTCGCCCTGGCGTTTTTCCACCTGCGGAAAATGAAGCAAAATCAAGGTGAAGGCGATCAGCCCGATCGGCAGGAAAATCCAGAATACCCAATGCCAGTCGAGATGATCGACAATATATCCGCCCAGGAGTGGACCCGCGACGCTGGAAACGCCGAATACCGCGCTCATGACTCCGGTCCATTTGGCCCGCTCGCGAGGCTCATACAGGTCGCCCATGGCGGTGAAGGCGGTGGACATGATGATACCGGCACCTGCCCCTTGAATGGCGCGATAGGCGATCAACTGAAAGATCGTGGCGGAAAAGCCGGATAGCAGAGCGCCGATGCTGAACAGCCCGATCCCGGCCAAAATAAACGGCTTGCGCCCGTAGATGTCCGACAGCTTGCCGACCAGGACGGAAGCGACGGTGGAAGTCAGCAAGTAAATGGTGATGGCCCAAGAGTAATAATCCATGCCGCCCAGCTTGGCGATAATGCGCGGCATGGCGACGCCGATGATCGTTTGGTTGATCGCGGAAAAGAACATCGCCGTGATGATCGCGATCATGATCGTCACTTTCTTTTTTTCGGTTAACCCGTTCATGCGTGATTCTCCTCTCTTCGCTGTTCGATGTTAAGCAAGACTTGCCTGTAGATGCGGTTCAGGTGCTGAAGGTCTTCTTCCGACAGCCCGGCAAACAAGTCTCCGATCGTTTTTTTCAGTTCCACTCTGTATTGCTGCAAAATCGCTTTTCCCTTCTCGGTAATTTCCAGGTAGACTACCCGGCGATCGTGGCTGACCCGGCTGCGGCTGGCGTAACCGCAGGCGATCAGTTTATCGGAAAGGCTGGTCACTGCTCCGGGAGTGATCTGCAAAAGCTCGGCCAGAGCCGACGCTTTTTGCGGACCGTTTTTATCCAGCATCCGCAGAAGCATGGCTTGCGACGCGGAGACGAGCGGGTCCAGCCGCTTGTGCCATTTTGCTGAGACACTTCGCTGCACCTGGATGTAGAGCTGTTCAAAATCAGTAAGACCGGATTGGCTCGGCATGCTAATCGCTCCTGTTTTAAGTGTAAAATAATATATATGGTTAATAATTAAATACTTGAAACATTAATCAGTGTAAATGTTCTGCTCGGGGATGTCAAATCTACCTTTTACCAAATGAACCAGTTCATTCGATGAAAATCGAGGTGTTTCGCCAAAAATCGGGAAAAAAGTCGAGTTTGCCGGAGGGATTTCATGGAATTTTCTGAGTTGTGGTGCTACAATCAAGTTTGTCGTGTTTGGCATCATGGAAAAAGAGATAGGTGGGGATTTTTTTGTTCGGAAAAAAATGGACCAGCGCATTGCTGGCAACGGCGCTGATGATTCCGCTGCCCGCATTCGCTGCGCAAGGAACGGGCCAGGCGGCGGGACAAGCCTCTGGTCAGGCGACTGCGGATGCTGCGAAGCAGGCAGTCGTGCAGCCGGCCGATGTCGTGTTGTCGGGCGGCGCCGTGTACACCGTGGACAGAAACAGAAACTGGGCACAGGCTGTCGCGATTCGCGGCGGCGAGATCGTCTACGTAGGCACGGATGAGGGCGCAAAGGCGTACATCGGGAAAAGTACGAAGGTAACCGACTTGAAAGGGCAAATGGTGCTGCCAGGCTTCATCGACAGCCATACCCATGCAAGCAAAACAACCGGGCTGATCTATTCCATCGACCTGTTTGACGCGGGCTCGATGGAGGAGTACACAGAGGTGGTTTCCGCGTTTGTCAAGGCGCATCCACAAGAAGTAGCCTTGCAAGGACGCGGCTGGAGCAATCCGGTAGCGCCGGGGATCGGTCCGCGCAAAGAAGTGCTGGACGCCATCGTGCCAAACATTCCGATCGCTCTGACCTCGGATGACGGACATTCTCTGTGGGTCAATTCCGCCGCGCTGAAACTGGCGGGCATTACAAAGGAAACGAAAAATCCGGAAGGCGGCATTATCGAGCGCGATCCAGAGACAGGCGAACCGTCGGGAACGCTGCGCGAAAAAGCAATGGATCTCGTGCTGTCCAAAATCGGCGGCTACACCGTGCAGCAGTACAAAGCGGGAATCGAGGAGTATCAGCACAAAGCGGTTGAGCGCGGCGTGACGACTGTCCGCGACCCGGACATGCTGCGCTATCCGAACGTGCTGGAAGCGTATGAGGAGCTGGCTCGCGAAAACAAGCTGACTATCCGTTTTCGCAATGCCATCACCGCCAACCCGGACAAAGGACCTGAGCAGATTGCCGAGTTTGTGAAAATTCGCGAGCGCAACCAAAACCCGCTGTTCCAGGTGAACGCCGTCAAAATTTTCATGGACGGAGTCGTCGAAGGCGCTACTGCATACCTGGAAAAGCCGTATGAGCACAAGCACACGAACGGCGAATTGATCTGGAAGCCAGAGGTGTACAACAAGACGGCAGCGGCCGCTGACAAGGCGGGCTTCCAACTGCACGTTCACTCCATCGGCGACGCTTCCACCCGGATCGCGCTGGATGGCATGGAGTACGCGGAACAGCAAAACGGCAAACACGATGCCCGTCACTCGCTCGTTCATTTGCAACTGGTCAACCAGGAGGACATCGCCCGCTTCAAAAAGCTCGGAGCTGTCGGCATCGTGCAGCCGTTCTGGTTCATGCAGGAGGACGGCTACTACGACGAGATCGAGGTGCCGTATCTCGGCCAGGAGCGCGCAGAAAAAGAATACCCGATGAAAAGCTTCCTGAATCAAGGCGTGCATGTAGCGTCCTCTTCGGACTACATCGTGACGCCTGAGTTCAATCCGCTCCACGGCATCCAGCAGGGCATTACGCGCATCGAAGACGGCGTGACCGATCCGGCGAAAATCGCCAATCCGAATGAGCGCGCCACCCTGCCTGACATGATCGCCAGCTTCACGATTGACGGCGCATACGCCAACCACGTCGACGACATCACCGGATCGATCGAGGTGGGCAAAAAAGCGGACCTGATCGTGCTGGACAAAAATCTGTTTGCGATCCCGGCTACAGAGATCAAGAATGCGAAAGTCGTGCTGACCTTGGTAGAAGGAAAAGAAGTGTACAGCCTGAAAGCTGCTGCTGCAAAATAAACCAGACCCCCAAAAATGGCCATCCGTGCTGCGATGGCCATTTTTCTTTTGGTGATGCGTTGGCTTTTTTTACAAATTCAGCGGGATTTTGTATGTTGGTCGGAGAATCGGTCAGTACATGCCAAAAGCTGAATGGGAAAAGAAAGGGAGAGAGAAAATGCTGCAAATACGCAGAGCACACGTGGACGAGGCAGGCGCACTGAGCGACCTCTGTTTTCGTTCCAAAGCCTATTGGGGCTACAGTGACGCATTCATGGAGGCATGCCGCGAAGATTTGACGGTGACGCCAGATTACATAGAGACGGGGCTTGTGATTGTGCTGGAAGACGAGAATCGTCTCTTAGGGTTTATGGGACTGGAACAACTTGAGGAAAGCGGCCGCTGGTTGCTGAAGGATTTGTTTGTCGAACCAGACGCAATCGGAAAAGGCTATGGAAAAACATTGTGGGAGCACATGCGGAAGCTAGCGAAGGAGTTGCGGATTGGCAGCCTATTGATCCATAGCGCCCGCATGCGGAAGCGTTTTATTTGGCGAGGGGAGCAAAGCGCATCGGGGAGAGAGACAACAGCGACAAAGCCATCCCGTTACGGATAACGGATGGCTTTTTTGCGTTCCCAAGCGCTTGGCGCCCCACGGAACCAGCCAACCTTTCTTTTCCCCTCCCACGACCTTACAAAAACGAAAGCGAACTGTAAGGTAGATCAATAGCTCCCTATATGGAAACGAGTTACAGTAAATAGCGAAGAGAACCACGGTAGGCAGCCGAATGCCAAAAAAACGAATGGAGGAACAACGAGTGAGTACAGCCGTACTGGAAGTCAAAAACGTCCAAAAAATATACGGGACAAAGGGCGAGAGCCAGTCCCACGCCTTGAAGGGCGTATCGCTGACGATCGAAAAAGGAGAGTTCGTAGGAATCATGGGCCCGTCCGGCTCGGGGAAAACGACGCTCCTGAACGTCATCTCCACGCTGGATCGGCCATCGGAGGGCTTCATCCAGATCGCCGGAACGAACATTACACAAATGAAACAAAACCAGTTGGCCGATTTCCGCTCGCAAAAGCTCGGTTTCATTTTTCAAGATTTCAACCTGCTGGAAAATTTGACGGTGTACGAAAACATCGCGTTGCCGCTGTCGCTGCAGGGCGTGCCTTCCAAAGAGATCAGCGCCAAAGTGAACAAGGTCGCGCAAACGCTTGGCATCAGCGAGATTTTGCAAAAGTATCCGGTGCAAATTTCCGGGGGACAAAAGCAACGCGCTGCGGCGGCGCGCGCATTGGTGCATGAGCCGGCGATTTTGCTTGCGGACGAGCCGACGGGTGCGCTCGATTCGAAAAACGCGAAAAGCTTGCTGGAAACGATGTCCGACCTGAACGAAAACCACCAGGTGTCGATCATGATGGTCACGCACGACGCTTTTAGCGCGAGCTACTGCAAACGCATCCTGTTCATCCAGGACGGCAGCTTGTACACCGAAATTCACCGCGAAACGGACCGTCAGCAATTTTTTAAACAAATTTTGGATGTACTGGCTGAGCTGGGTGCAGCTCATGATGGGCGTTAGGAGGAAGTTGTCATGTTGTGGAAGCTGTCGTTATCGAGTATGCGCAAGATGATGAAGGACTACCTGGTGCTCCTGGTCGGACTCGTCATTTCCATTTCGATTTTTTACATGTTCCAGACGTTAGGCATGAATAGCGAGTACGTGAAAGCGAACTCGATGATCCGCTCGATCGGGATCGTTTTCAATGTAGGGGCCTTTCTGCTGGCGTTCATTACGATCTTCTACATCTTTTACGCGAACTCGTTTTTGCTCTCGCTAAGACGCAAAGAGCTGGGGATGTACATGGTGCTCGGGGCGAAGAAAGCCAGGATCAGCCAGATGTTGTTCGGGGAAACTTTGCTGATGGGAGTTGTCTCCCTTGTGATCGGCAGCCTTGTCGGAATCGTGTTGTCCAGCGGAATCGGGCAATTGCTGATGAGCTTGCTGGACATTTCCACTGAAGGGTACCATCCGTTTTACTTGCCGTCTTTGCTGATGACGTGGGGCTTTTTCCTCGTGCTGTTCCTGATTACGTCGACGATCAACGCCATTCGGCTGGCGCGGGCGACAGAGCTGGATCTTATACGCGCCGAGCAGCAAAATGACAAAGTCAAGGCAAAAGGCGTCGGCACGATTGTCGTGGCTATCCTTGGGATATCGCTGGTAGCTTTTGGCTACTACTTGTTGACTCACCTTAGAGAATACGTCGCACTTGGCTTCATCGTCGGGGCTGTCGTGACGACGATTGGGACCTATCTGATCTTTATCTCGCTCTTGCCTGTATTCGTCCAGATGTTGAAGAACAACAAAAAGCTGAACGACTGTCAATTGAATGCCTTCACCTTTGCCCAGCTTCGTTTTCGGGTCAACAACCTGACGAAAATATTGGGAACCGTCGCGATGCTGATCGCCTTGGGCGTCGGCGCGATGGCGGGCGGGCTGGCTTTCCAGCAAAACGTAGAGCTGGTGGCGAGCATCGGGCGCATCTACGACATCACCTTGCACGATCCGGTCGAGGAAGATTATCAGGCGCTTGCCAACATGCAAGTGCTGGAGCAAAATACGTATCGCTACAAAAAGGACGAGAAAGCCTACTACTTTACCAAAGAAGACTTGCTGGCGCATCCTCCGCTCATCTCGACCAATACGATGGAGCAGTATTCGCCGGATAACGAGCCAAAGCGGGTGACGCAGCCGCTGCCGGAAAAGGCGTACATCATGTATAACGATCCGGCCGAAGATCCGCAGCTTGCCGCGGTGCCGGATGAGTGGAGCCAAGCGATTTCCCGCGAGTTCATCAGCAGTTACGAGATGCTCTCGGACCATGCCGTGCAAATCGTCGACCAGGAGACGTATGCGGCAATCAAGGGCAGCGAGCACAAAGTTCTCGTGGCGCAAGTGGATGACTACCTCAAGTACAAAGCCGACTTGAAAGCGATGGACGAGCGCCAAATGAAGCTGCTCAAGCCTGAGCATGTTGACGAGGACCATGAAGTCTCCATCAACTCCAAATACAGCACGTACCAGCAAGTGTACGCTTTTACCAGCGGCACGATGTTTATGGGCTTTTTCCTCGGGATTGCGTTCCTGGCGATGATGGCAAGTTGCCTGATGTTCAAAATTTTGTCCGGGGCCACCCGCGACAAAGACCGCTACAGCATGTTGCGAAAAATCGGCGTGCGCAAGGAGCTGCTGGTCGGCTCGATCTACAAGGAGCTGTTTGTCGTGTTCGTCTTCCCGGCTTTGCTGGGCCTGCTGCACGTGCTCGTTGGGATGGAAATGTTTTCGATCATCCTGCTGGACCCATATGTAAACATCTGGATTCCAACGGTCATTTTCGTAGCCGTGTACGCGATCTACTACCTCGTCACAGTTCAGCTCTACCGGGGAATTGTGTTGCCGAAAGAAGTGTAGTAGAAGGAAGTAAAAAGGAAAAATCCTCCTCGCATGAGGGGGATTTTTGGTTGTGGGGCGAGCGCTTATCGTTAGCCAAAGACAGTGGAGTCTATTGCGAGGTGGAATCTGAGGAAGCCCAGGGCTAATGCTTGACCCAATGTACACAACTCAGTTTGAGACGAGGGCAAGTCGATTAGAACTGTCAAACCAGAAAATGTTAGGTATAATAAAGGCACTCTCCAATGATTGACATTTAAGTATTATAAATGGTGTTTTTTATGCAAAAAAGGAGTTGAGTTTGATGAAGGGGAGAAAAATACTAAAAATTTCGACGTGTATTGTTCTACTCATGACAGTGGTTGCGGGGAACTTTGGTGTTGAAGCTCGAGAAGTAGAGATTACTACCTCAAAAATAAAACAAGGCCCTTTTAAAATTGGCGTAATTGGCTATGAGCAAAATAGCGCTGTCGGTAAAACAATTGAAGAAGCTACCCGTGAACAGAGAAGTCTTGGTAAAGTAGAGGAATCCATCCAAATATTAGAAGAGGATATTCAAGAAATTCCAGATGAGATCGATGCGCTTTGGATCGCTGAATCGAATCTAAAGGACACGAAGGTGAAAAAATGGTATAAACAAGCTAAAAAAGAACACAAGCCTTTTTATATTTTCGGCGAAAAACTTGATGCGGAAAATATCATAAACACTTTTGAACCGGATTTGGGTTTGTCCCCTGAGTATCCGAAAGATTCAACATACTCGCTTGATCTGTTTGGTTACAAATTTGAAAATAACCAGGTGAAATTGTCATCTGTTATCTCGATTAATCGAGAAAATCAAGGCTATAATCTGGAAGATCTCGAGAATATCACAAAGAGATACAATATTAAAATAAATAAGATCGCTAACCCTCGAAAATCCCAAATTAGCTTTCTAAGTCCAAATAAAGCCAAAGCAGCGGGAATAGACGTGAACCTTCCAGATTCATTTTCAAATATATACACTTGGGAAACGGAAATGAATAACTTTATTGATATTAATTCTACCCAACAGAGACTAGCAAAATCATACCATGTCTGGGAAGTTTATAAAGATGACACTCCCTCTAACCCTGATACAAAAAGCTATGCCTATTTCCGTGCAGACCAGCCGCTTAATGAGATTGAAGTTTTTGAATCGAGAGAATTTGTGGACAGACTTGATGCGGATAAAACAAGTAATATCATTACAAAAGGGTGGCTTCCTGATGATTCCAGTATTTCTGGTAGTGTAGATTTTGATCTTACATGGCCTCCCGGCGCGAGTGTATCTTGGGATACATCTGGAGACATAGAGATTTTTGATTCAAATGGAAGTCTTTCCGGCGATTGGCATGAATTTAAGGTAGAGGACAATGAGTATTTTGATGATGTTCTAAGGGAATCTGATGTTTGGGTATCTTCACAGTCGTACACGATTAGTCAGAATGCAAAGGGACATAAAATAGGTCATGACTTCGAGGCAACAATCGATGGCCATTCTGGCCGAGCAGAGCCAGCGGAGGTTGATAACGGGGATACTTCCGGTAACTTGTACTTCTGTTGAGTGGTAAGAAGGTAAACCCTTTTTAAATCTTATTCCTATTTTCTAGGCACTCGGAATGAACGGAGTGTCTTTTTTTATGCCAAAAAGACCGTCAAAACCCTCGCAAAATCCGGGACAAAACGGTACTTGGGGCGAATGACTACTTCATTTCGCCTCGATCAGCAAGGCACGAAAATCGAACATATCTGCATATTCTAATATTGACAAAGAAAATGATAATCATTATCATTGAATAGTGGAAGACATGACCATCGCCAGTAATCATCTTTAGAATGCTTGCAACGTAAAAAAGGGGGAGTCATCGCATGCGTATCACGAAGTTACCAATCCTGCTCGTCTTTTTGTCTGCCATGCTTCTGTTGGCAGCGTGCGGGAACGGAGGGACTGCTACTCAAAACGCCCAATCCGGTTCCGGGCAGGCACAGCCGGCAGCATCTGCGCAGCCAGAGGCAGACAAGGCGGCGGAAGAACAAGTGCGCACTGTCAAGCACTTGATGGGAGAAACGACAATCAAAGGTGTTCCTAAGCGCGTTGTTGCCCTGGAATGGAGCAGCGCTGAGCATGTTCTGGCTCTCGGCATGCAGCCTGTAGGAATTGCCGATATTCCAAATATGAAAAAGTGGGTCAAGCTCCCTGTGGAAATTGCCCCGGATGTAGTGGACGTGGGAAGCCGCGTCGCGCCAAACTTGGAATCTATCATGCTCCTCAAGCCTGACCTCATTATCGGCATGAAGCGCAACGTGGAAGCGAACTACGACGAGTTGAGCAAAATTGCGCCAACCATCGCGTTTGAATCCAACCCGGCAGAAGGCCAGGGCGATCAATATACCCAAATGATTGCCACTTTTAAGGAAATTGCCGATATTTTGGGCAAAAATGCGGAAGCAGAAAATGTGCTGAAAGAGCTCGACAAAACTTATGCAGAGGCAAAAGAGCGAATTGTCAAAGCTGGCATGGACAAAACGCCAATCGTACTCGCCATGGGTTACAGCAACCAGAACGCAGTAGAATTCCGTCTGTCCACGGACAACTCTACCGCGATCCAAATTCTGAACCGCGTCGGACTGACCAACGCATACAAACCTAAGAAATTTGAGATGAACGGAATGACGACGACAGACGTGGAAGCACTTCCTGCGCTCCAGGATGCCAACTTCCTGCACATCATTCAGGACGATGACAACGTCATCGAGAACCAGTTGAAAAACAACCCGGTTTGGAACGGCCTCAAATTTGTCAAAGAAAATCGCATTTACGCATTGGGCGGCGACATGTGGCCATACGGCGGTCCATTGTCCGCACAAATCATGGCGAAAAAAGCTGCTGATCTGCTGGCGAAATGAGTCTGGCCAAGCGTGAAAGCGATGCCCCAATCGGCATCCATCAAGCCCCTTCTTCTTCAAGAGAAGGCTTGAGGCCGTTATGGATGCTGCTTGGCGGCCTCGTGCTTCTGGTGTTGCTCACATTTGTCAGCCTGACACAAGGACTGGCTGACATCTCGGTACGTACCGTGATCGAAGCGATCCTCTCCCCACAAGATATTGCCGACCATCAGATGATTCACGGCGTCCGTCTGCCGAGAACGGTGATGGGGCTCTTATCCGGCGCGGCTTTGGCGGTTGCGGGAGCGATGATGCAGACCGTGACGCGAAATCCGCTTGCTTCGGAAACGACGCTGGGCGTAAATGCCGGAGCCTATTTGTTTGTCGTTTTCGGAATGGTTTTTTGGCCGGCGATCTTGCACCAGTACCCGCTGCCATTTGCCATGGCGGGAGGGATACTGGCTGCTGCTGCCGTTTACTACATGGCGGGTGGGCGAAAAGGAACGCCCGTGCGCGTAGCTTTGTCCGGGATGATCGTTACCCTGGTGTTTTCTTCGCTGACCAGTGCCATTATTTTGTTTAATGAAGAAACGACACAAGGCATCTTCATCTGGGGTTCAGGCTCGTTGAAGCAAAACGACTGGACAGGGGTGCAGTTCAGTTGGCCGCTGATTTTGCTCGGGGTGGCAGCGAGCTGCCTGATGGCCAGACAGCTTGACGTGCTCAGCTTTAACGAAGAAACAGCGCAGTCGCTTGGGCAAAAGGTCGGCAAAACGCGCCTGATCGCCATGCTCATCGCGATTTTGATTACGTGTGTCAGCGTCAGCGTAGTCGGGCCGATCGGCTTTATCGGGCTGGTGGCACCGCATCTGGTGCGGCTCAGCGGGCTGACAAGACACATCTGGCTTTTGCCGATCAGTGCGATCTGGGGGGCGGCGCTGCTCGTTGTCTCTGACACGATCTCACGCACGTTTATCAATGCGTACGGCGAGCTGCCTGCAGGTGCGATTACGGCGGCGATTGGCGGGCCGTGGCTGATCTGGCTGGCGATGCGGGTATCCCGCAAGCTGAGCGGAGGCACAGGCTCCGGGGCGCAGACCTCGATGAGCGTAGGCGGCTGGCAGCGCAAAGTTCCGTATCCGATCGTCGTCGTCATCTTGTGCGTGCTGCTCGTCCTCGTCTGGATGTCCGGCCTGGCAATCGGGAATCTGTATTTGCCTTGGGCGGAAATCATCGCCGTTTTCATGGGACAAGGAAACGAGATGTACAGCCAGCTTCTGTTCGAGCTGCGGATGCCGCGGCTTTTGACCGCGATGCTGGCCGGAGTGGCCTTGGCGATCAGCGGCAGCCTCATGCAAAGCGCCGTGCGCAACCCGCTCGCTGATCCGCAAATCGTCGGGGTGACCAGCGGTGCGGGCGTGGGAGCCATCCTGCTGCTGCTCGTGTTCCCGCAGTTTTCCGCGTGGATGCCGCTGGGAGCCATGCTCGGAGGGATTGTCTCTGCCACGATTGTGTACGCCGTTTCGTGGCGGAGGGGCTTGAACCCGATCATTCTCACTCTGGTCGGGATCGCGGTTGCCGCAGCAGGCGCCGCTTTTATCAATATTTTGATCGTAAAAGCACAGCTTTTGGCTGCACCGGCGCTCGCCTGGATGGCAGGCAGCACATACGGACGCGGCTGGACGGAAATAAGCCGACTGCTGCCCGCGATCCTCGTGCTGACTCCGCTCGCCTGGTGGCTGGGACGCCGCGTGGACCTGCTCGCCTTTAACGATGAAAGCTCGATTGGCTTGGGCTTGCAAGTTCGCCGGACGCGACTCGCTGTAGCGGTCATTGCGGTGCTGCTCGCTTCGGCGGCTGTTGCCAGCGTCGGGGCTGTAGGGTTTATCGGCTTGCTCGCGCCGCATGCGGCACGCTTGCTGGTCGGGGCTCACCACCGCAGGGCAGTCGTCGTCTCCGCGCTGTTGGGCGCGGTCTTGCTGGCCGCCTCCGACTTGCTCGGGAGAGTCGTGATGATTCCAAAAGACATCCCGTCAGGCATCGTGGTTGCGCTGTTGGGTGCGCCGTATTTGTTCCTGCTGATGTTCCGTGCGGCAAAAGTACGACAATCGTAGACAGAGATGCGATCCAGCATGATCGAACAAAAAAGAAGTAGTACAGGCGACGGCTGCACCGACGCTTGGCTACTTTTTTCTTGTACAGATAATGACGAAAGCAAGGATGTGAGTCTGATGAGGAACAGCCGGGGTTGTCATGCTTATGTATGGACTGCTTTTCGCAAGCAGCGGTTGAAAAGAGGCTTTCGTCTGCGGCAACTGCGACTGGAAGAATACGTCCTCTGCTATGTGGCAGAAGGCAGCGGAGAGATTACCGTCAATGGCAAAAAGCATGGAATCGAGGCGCGCACGCTCATCATGCTGACTCCTGCGATGCGCATTGACGAGCTGTCCGTTCCCTCGGGACCGCTGCAGATGTATCGGCTGCACTATACGCGGATCGACGCGGCATCGCCAGCAGGCGGCAAGCAAGCGGCAGCACCCGGCGCACAGAAGCGGCTGGCGGGGGAAGCGGCGGGAGCAGAAGTGTTTCCTGTCGCGTCCGCATCCGCTTTTGTGACGAAGCTGGAGGAGTTGTACCGCTTGGGGCAAGAAGCGGACGAATGCCTGCATCTGCGCGCCCAGTCGTTGTTTTACGACTTGCTCGCCACGGCTTGCGAGGAGCGAAGCGCTCGGGCAAAAGGCGGGGACAGCTCCGTTGCCGCGACGATTGACTACATGAAAAAGCATTTTCGCGAGGCTTTGGACCTCGGGGCCTTGCCCAAGCTGGCCGGGTTGACGCCAAGCTCCTACTGCCGGGCGTTCAAGCGGGCAGTCGGGATGACGCCGGGGGAGTATTTGACGCAGCTTAGGATGGAGGAGGCGAAGGCGATGCTGTCCTCGTCTTCTTCCGCCAATCGCGTCAAAGACGTGGCCCGCAGTGTCGGCTTTTCGGATGAGCTTTATTTCAGCCGTCTGTTCAAAAAGCGGGAAGGCTTGTCGCCGCAAATTTACATGAAGCAGGCGGGCCAGCGCGTGGCGATCGCGAGCAAGCTGTTTTTGCAAGATCACTTCCTCGCGATCGGGATTCAGCCGATTGCCGCCCCGTCGTTTCCCAACTATTTCCCGACGCGAACCGGGTTTCCGGTTTATTTGCAGCAGCGCCTGCGCGGGACGAAGGCGTTGAATGCGGAGCGCAGCATCACGCCGCAGGAGGTTTTGCCTTTGTCGCCGGACGTGATTGTGCAGATCGACACGGGACAGGAGCAGGGGCAGGGAGAGTGGAAAAAGCTCGGGGAGACGTTCATGTTCAACGGCTACTTGAGTTGGCACGAGTATCAACGGCAGATCGGCACGGTTTTCAATAAGGAGAACCAGGCCCAGCGGATTATCGACCACGTGCAAAAAGTGGAGAAAGCGGCAAGAGAGGCGCTTCTCCCCGTCACGCGCCAAGGCGAATGGACGATCGTCCGGGTGCTGGAGAATGAGGTGCGGCTGTACGGGACGGAAGGGCACGCCTTGACCGACCTGTTTTATGACAAGCTCGGCTTCCAGCCCGATCCGCATGTGACACACGCCTCCTACAAGCCTGACGCGTTGATGGAGCTGGTCAGGATCGACCCTGAGCGCATCATCCTGTTCTGGAGCGAAAAAGAGGACGTGGAGCGCTTGTGGCCGAACCCGCTGTGGCAAAGCTTGCGGGCTGTTCGGGAAAACAAGGTGTACTATCCGGAGAGCAAAAATTGGGACCCGTGGGGGCCGCTGGGCAGGGAGTACATGATCGAGCAGTGCACGGCGTACTTTTTGCGGGCAATCCCGTCCATATAAAACAGGCAATGGCGTGCATGGAAAAGCGGGAGCAGTCTCTATATACTATCAATTGATAATGGTTATCAATCAAGCGACTGATAGAAGTGGGGGCATATCTCGATATGAAAAGAAAGACCAGCGCACGAACCATGCGCCACATCATGACCAGCTTTTTCTCCCTTTGCATGCTGTTTGTTCTGGCAGGCTGCGGAGGAGGCGCCAATCAGGCACAGCAGACACAGCAGCCAGCCCAGCAACAAGCGACGACGGAGCAAAGCACAACGGCCGCCCAGCCAGCTCCAGCGGAAGCAGGCGAAGTGCGCGAGATCAAGCACGCCATGGGTACGACCCAGATCAAAGGAACGCCGCAACGCGTCATCATCCTGACCAACGAAGGAACGGAAGCGCTGCTCGCTCTCGGCGTGAAGCCAATCGCTGCCGTGCAATCGTGGGAAGGCGAACCTTGGTACGACCATATCAAGGACGAGATGGCAGGGGTAGAGTCTCTCGGCTTTGAAACCGAGCCGAACCTCGAAAAGATTGTATCGCTTTCCCCAGACCTGATTATCGGAAACAAAGTCCGTCATGAAAAAGTGTACGACCAACTGTCCAAGGTCGCGCCAACCGTGTTCGCGGAAGAGCTGTCGGGCAGATGGAAAACCAACTTCGCCCTCTAAGCCGAAGCGGTGAACAAAAAAGCGGAAGGCGAGAAGGTGCTCAAGGAGTTTGACGAGCGCGTAGCCGCAGCCAAAGAAAAGCTTGGCTCGAAGACGGCTACCAAAGTATCCGTAGCGAAATTCTCGAAAAAAGGCGTGCAGATTTACCAAAAGGATACCTTCAGCGGTGTCTTGCTCGAACAACTGGGCGTCGCGCGTCCAGCTTCGCAAGACGTGAACAACTTCGCGGAGTTCGTGTCCGAAGAAGGCATGTCCGTCATGGATGGAGACGTCCTGTTCTACTGGGTATCGGAAGAAAAAGGCGCCACCGATATTACCAACATGGCAAAAAAGTGGATGGACAGCCCAGTTTTCAAATCGTTGAACGTATCGAAAAACAACCAAGTATTCCAGGTTAGCGAGACGATCTGGAACACAGCAGGCGGCATCAAAGCGGCCAACCTGCTGCTCGACGACATCATGAAGCGCCTTGATGTCCAGTAAATAGCGAGCCAATCCAATAAACAACGCAACGCACAAGACCTCATCCGGGCAAGGGATGAGGTCTTGTTTTTGTTTGCAGCCGTGCAAGTGCAACCAAGGCTAAGGCTCCTGCTCCGCCAATGGCAAGGTGCAGCCGCGTTTTCTACTGGGGAGAGACAGCCGTTGCTGTGCGCTCGTATTTTCGCAAATCTTTGTTCCATTCGTAGACGGTGCTCGTCAGCCGCTTCGCGGAGCCTTCCCCGCTAAATTTTTTTATCATCCGGCAGGAAAATATTTCTCGTAAGCCCTGGAAAGGGAACAGAACGGGAGGGCGACCACTGTGAAATTTGGAAAAAGTGTCTTTTAGGCTATAGCCTCGATGCGATTATGCGCTAAAATATGGAAGGAAAAATATACCTGTGTAGGATGCTCGGCATGGACAAGGAAGGGGAATCCTTTGTGGATAAAAAAGCCAGGCATTTTGGAGCAGCCAAGGCTGGAAAAGTCACCCCTACGACTATTCGGGTGAAGATTTTGCCTATGCGAAAAGCAAAGGGCTGATGTTCGATCCGCTAACGATTCATCATGACGAGTGTGTGCGCCAGGTCGTGGAATGGCATGAAAAGGTGCCGAAGGAAAAGGTAGCGGCCGCCTTTTTGCACAGCTTATCCACCCGCAAGCTGCACTTGCGCAGCGCGCTCTCCAGTTGGGCGTTGACGCGGCAGTTTACGCTGCATCCGTTTGCAAGCAACGCAGGCAGATATACCGCAGCGGAAAACGGCGTCGCCTACGCGATGCACGGGGATTGCTACGTGTGCGACAGCTTCCATATCGCCTCCCGGGAATCGTATGTGGAAGAGGATTTGAATGTGCTGAATTTCGAGCGACACAAGTGGGGCGGCGAGGACGGCTATTCCAGGCAGGCGGTACAAGACTTTTTCGGTCCGTGGCTGTAGAGATAGAGGAGGAGAGAAACATGGCGAAAAAATGGCACGAAAACGGAGTAATCCTGTATCCGAAGGCAAGCGATGTTTTTACAGACGAGAGGCTTGCTTGTTACTTCAGGCCGCTGCTCAGCTTTGCCTGTAGGCAGGACGGCAGAGAGTACACGTTTCATTTGCTCGGCACGGATGGCCTTTACTGTGAGAGAGAGTACCGCAATGCGGAAAACAATTTTTTCGGCTTTCGCTACGTAGCAGGCAAGTACGAGTTTCTTGGCGACCTGGCGGCGTTTGGCGAAGGCAACGTGGAGGAAGTCTACGCCTTGCTGCAGGCCGATTTTGCGCAAAACAAGGAAACGTACTGGAAGGAAAAAGTAACGGTTGCGGCGTACAAGGAGCGGATGATCGACGAATTGGCCGAAGTGGCCGATTTTGACGTGGACTACTATGCCGAGGCGTTTTACAGTTACGAATTTACGAAATATCATTACGAGCGGACTGGCGAATTTCGACATATTACCGAGCTGACGGAAGGCTGGGGCCATGACGATTCGCCAGTGCTGATCGCTCGGGAGACGGCGCAGGAGATGAGCGAAGAGTTTTTCATGAACCTGCAATGGAACGTCAAATTCGATTACGGAATCGACAAGAGCATGGTTTGCGCAGCGACGGAGCGCTTCCGCTTCATGTCCGCGATCGGCGGCGGGACGGTGTTTGCTCTGTGGAAGCCGCAGGAGCAGACGGTTTATTTGTTGGAGTATTTTTCGTGATCGTTCGAACACCCTAAATTTTCCAGTTCTTTTTTCAACCATGACATTTGTCATACCCTCGACTTGACGTTTATGACTACAGGGGCCAGCGCGTATTTCTTACAATATAGATAGAAAAATGCGTCTGATGCTACCTGAGTCATCCGCGCAGTTCAATCGAGGAGGTACCAATTGATGCATCAATCGAACATCGCCCAGCTCAAAAAGAATGTGGCCCCCTTTGAAAAAACAGACACCAAGTCGAGCATTCGCCAGATGGTCAACACGATTCTTCCCCTGCTTTTGCTCTGGTATGGCGCCTATCTCAGCCTGTCCGTATCGTACTGGTTGACGTTGCCGCTGGCGATTTTGACAGCCGGCTTTGTCATCCGCACGTTCATCATTTTTCACGACTGCTGCCATCAGTCTTTTTTCAAAAGCCGTCGGGCCAATGACATTCTCGGCACGATCACGGGCGTGCTGACATGCGTCCCGTACGAACAGTGGAAGCAAAGCCACTCCATTCACCACGCGACGAGCAGCAACCTCGACAAGCGCGGTGTCGGCGACATCTGGATTTTGACGGTGGAGGAATATCTCGCCGCTCCGCTTTGGCGTAAAATCGCCTATCGCATCTACCGCAATCCATTTGTCATGTTCGGGATCGGTCCGATTTTTGTATTTGCGCTGCAATACCGCTTCAATCGCAAAGGAGCCCGCCGCAAAGAGCGATTGAACACGTATTTGACCAATGTGTTGCTGGTTGGCCTGTATGCGCTTCTGATCTGGGCGATCGGTTGGCAAGCATTTTTGCTCGTGCAGCTTCCCGTCTTTTTTGTCTCCGGGTTGCTTGGGATTTGGCTGTTTTACGTGCAGCATCAGTTCGAGGATTCGTATTTTGAAAACGAGGAAGAGTGGAGCTACGTGAAGGCCGCAGTAGAGGGCAGCTCCTACTACAAGCTCCCGAAAGTGTTGCAGTGGATCACGGGAAATATCGGCTTCCACCACGTGCATCATCTGAGCCCGAAGGTGCCAAACTACAATTTGGAAAAAGCGCACAACGAGACGCCGCCGCTGCAAATGGCGACGACGATTACGCTGTCTACAAGCGTGAAATCGTTGCGCTTCCGCCTGTGGGATGAAGAGAGCAAGCGTTTTGTGAGCTTCAAGGAAATCAAGGAACGCAAACAGCAGCAAGTCAAGCTAATGTCGGCATCGGCTGAGGCGATTATCGACGCGCTGCACAGCAAAAAAGCCAGTTTGGAAAGAAAATAAGCCTGCCCGAATCCCCTGCATTCCGATACACTGATAAGTAGCGGCGAAGAAAAAAAGGTGGGCATCCATGCAAAAGTGGTATCACATTCTCCATAAAAACACGGGCCTTAGTCCTTATGTGTGGGTTGTTTTCTACATCCTGCCGTTCTACTTCATCTTTCGCTCGTCGTCCACGTACGAGGTCGTGAGCGGAATCGCGATGATTATCCTGTTTTTCGTCTGCTACGTCCTGGCGTTTCTCTCCAAGGGCTGGCTGATTTACTTCTGGACCAGCTTGCAGATCGTGATTTCGATTGCGATGACCGTCATGTTCGGCTATGTGTACTTCTCGCTGTTTCTGGCGTTTTTCATCGGCAATATCCAGAACAAGATCGGCTTTATCACGCTGTACACGATTCATTTGATTAGCACCGTCGTGACGATCAACATGGGCTTTCTCTCGAAAAACGCGCAGCTTTTCAACCAGTTGCCGTTTGTGCTCGTCAGCCTGATCGCCGTCATTCTGCTGCCGGTGACGACGTACAACTGGAACAAGCGGGAAAAGCTGCAGGGAGAGCTGAACCACGCGAACAAGCGGATATCTGAGCTGGTCAAACTGGAGGAGCGGCAGCGCATCGCCCGCGACCTGCACGATACGCTGGGGCAAAAGCTGTCCTTGATCGGCCTGAAAAGCGACCTGGCGAGCAAGTTGATCTATAAAAACCCTGTGCGCGCGCAAACGGAGCTGGAGGAAATCAGGCAGACGGCGCGAATTGCGTTGAAGGAAGTGCGGGAAATGGTCACGCAGATGCGGGGGACGCGGCTTGCGGAGGAAATGTTCCGCATCAAGCAAATTTTCAAGGCGGCGGAAATCGAGTTATCCGTGGAAGGCGATCCGGATTTGAAGCACACCTCCCTGATGGCGGAAAACGTGCTCAGCATGTGCCTCAAGGAAGCCGTCACAAACGTCGTCAAGCACAGCAACGCCACGGCATGCTCCATCGTCATCGAGCCAGCCCGGACGGATCTGATCGTGCGCGTCATCGACAACGGCAGCGGGATGGCAGAGGAATCTGTTTGCCGGGGGAACGGGCTGCGCGGGATGCGGGAGCGGCTGGAATTTGTCAACGGCAGCATGGACATTCAGTCGTCGGAGTCTGGCACCCAGGTAGTCTTTCGGGTGCCAAACGCCTTCCAACAACCGGAAAAGGAGGCGGGATCATGATTCGCATCGTCATTGCAGAGGATCAGCGCATGCTGCTTGGCGCCCTGGCTTCGCTGCTCGATCTGGAAGAAGATATGCAGGTCGTCGGGAGAGCGAGCAATGGCGAGGATGCCGTCAAGCTGGTGCATTTGCACAAGCCTGACATCTGTATCATGGATATCGAGATGCCTGTAAAAAGCGGTCTGGATGCCGCAGAGGAGCTGAAAGGCAGCGGTTGCAAGGTGATGATCCTGACGACCTTTGCCCGTCCCGGCTACTTCGAGCGCGCGCTGAAGGCCGGGGCCAACGGCTATCTGCTCAAGGACAGCCCGAGCGAGGAGCTGGCCAGCTCGATTCGCAGCATCATGGCGGGCAAGCGGATTTACGCCCCGGAGCTGGTGGATGAGGCGTACGGACAGGAGAATCCGTTGACCGAGCGGGAAAAGGAAGTGCTGCTGCTGATCGCGGACGGCAAAAACACGAAGGAGATCGCTAGCCAGCTTTTCATTACGACGGGGACCGTGCGCAACTACATTTCCGTCATTCTCGACAAGCTCGGCGTGAGCAACCGGATCGAGGCGATCATGCATTTCAAGGAAAAAGGCTGGTTCAAGTAGCCAAGTAGTCAAGTAGTCAAGTAGCGAAAACGGGAGCATAGCAGGAGAGGCCCTTTCTGTAGCAGGCAGGAAGGGTTTTTTCGTGCAACTAAGGCTGGGCAAATGGCTTGGCGCAGCCAAGTTTTCTAATGCGGCATGTTGGTGGAGTGGCCTGTTGACGTAGCGGGATGCGTGCGGGGGGCCGGGCTTTTCTTTTTTAGTCAGAAAAGTACGAATGCTTTATTTTCTTTCCGACCTGTGCTAAAACTAAAGCTAAGCAACTTTGTAAAGCCATTGGAGAAAATAATGTAAGCTGTAGCAATCATTTTGCAGGAATCAGAGCAACGGAAGGAGTGGACGCACATGGCACGGGACGAGTATGCGATTGGATTGGACTTGGGTGGGACGAAAATATTGGCAGGACTGGTGCACAGCAGTGGAAAAATGCTCGGACAGACGCTGCTGCCTACGGCTTCGCAGGAAGGAGCGGAGGCGGTGATCGACAGAGTGTTGGCGGCGATCGAAGGCGTTTTGGCTGCGGCGCAGGTGGAGCGGCGAAGCGTGCGCGGAGTCGGCATCGCCTCGGCCGGAGTCATCGACAGCGCGGCTGCCGAAGTGATTTTTGCGGGCAATCTCGGCTGGCGGAATGTTCCGATTGGCAGGCTGATTGCAGACAGGTTCGGGCTGCCTGTCCGGCTGATGAATGACGCGAATGCCGCTGCGGTGGCGGAGTGGATGTGGGGCGCGGGCAAGGGGACGCAGAACATGATCTACGTGACGGTCAGCACGGGAGTCGGGGCGGGGATCATCAGCGGCCGCCAACTGGTGCAGGGGGCGGAAGGCGGGGCTGGCGAGTTCGGCCACATTTCCATCGACTGGAACGGCCCGTTGTGCGGCTGCGGCAACCGTGGCTGCCTGGAGCTGTACGCTTCCGGGACGGCGATTGAAAAGCTGGCGCGCAAGCAGGTCGAGGCGGGCGAGCTTGTTTTGGCAGGTGCAGGCGGTGCCTTGACGACGGGCGAGGCGTTGACGGCAAAAGCGATCGGAGAAGCGGCGCTTGCCGGAGATCGCGCCTGCATCGAGATCGTAGAGCGGGCGGGCTTTTATTTGGGCGTGGGCACGACCAGCCTGATTCATCTGTTCAACCCGGAAGTAATCGTCTTCGGCGGAGGCGTCATGAACGCTTCGTCCATCCTGCTTGCGGAAGCAGAAAAAAGCGTCAGGGAACGGTGCATCCCGTCCATGGCGAACCAGGTGAAATTCGCGCTGCAACAGGTCGGCGTAGAGGCGGGCGCGGTCGGGGCGGCAGGGTCGTTTTTTTCGTGGGACGGGCAGGAAGCAAATCTTCCCATTTTCTCGCGGAAACTATATTGCAAAGATTAAGATTATTTTGTATCATTCAATTAATAACTCCACTGAAAAAATAAATTAACCAGTTAAACGACACAGGGGGGAAACATCCGCATGGAAAAGGTAAAGGTTGCGGTGATCGGGGCAGGCTCGATTTCGGACATGCACCTGCAATCGTATCAGCAAAATGACCGCGCACAGTTGCAGGCCGTCGTCGACTTCAACGAAGCACGGGCGAAGGAAAAAGCAGAAAAGTACGAGGCGGCGGCGCACTACAGCAATCTGGAGGAAGCGTTGGCTGACCCGCAGATTGACGCGGTGAGCATCTGCACATGGAACAACACGCACGCCGACATTGCCGTATCCGCTCTGCGCGCAGGCAAGCACGTGCTGCTGGAAAAGCCGCTCAGCACCTCGGTAGAGAGCGCCCTGCTGATTGAGGAAGCAGTGAAGCAGAGCGGCAAGCGGCTCCAGGTCGGCTTCGTCAGAAGGTACGACACCAATGCGCAGTTGCTCAAGCAGTTTATCGACGCGGGCGAGCTGGGAGAGATTTATTACGCCAAAGCATCCTGCCTGCGCCGGTTGGGCAATCCGGGCGGCTGGTTTGCGGACAAGGAGCGCTCCGGCGGCGGGCCGCTGATCGACCTCGGCGTACATGTGATCGACCTGTGCTGGTATTTGATGGGCTGCCCGAAGGTTGCGACCGTAAGCGGCAATACATACAACAAGCTCGGCAACCGCGCCCACGTCAAAAACTTGTCTTTTTACAAAGCGGCTGACTACGATCCGAGCAAAAATACGGTCGAGGATATGGCAAACGCGCTGATCCGCTTCGAAAACGGCGCTTCCCTGTTCGTGGATGTCAGCTACACGCTGCACGCCAAAAAAGAGGAGCTGGCCGTGAAGCTGTACGGGGACAAAGGCGGCGCAGAGGTGGAGCCGGAGCTTTCCATCATCACGGAAAAGCACGACACGATCCTCAACGTCACGCCGCAGATCGACAAGCTGTCGTTTGACTTCAAGCAAGGCTTTCAAAATGAAATCGACCACTTCATCTCATACATTTTGGGCGAAAAAGAGACACTCAGCCCAGTGGAACACGGCGTAGAGATGATGAAAATTCTCTGCGGCATTTACGAATCGGCGCAGACCGGACGCGAGGTCGTCTTCTCTTCCTGAGAAAAATGGCGGCCGTGCCCAGCAGCGGACATCCAGATTGCATCCATAAACAAGATTGCATCCATAAACAGAACCTTGTAAGGGGGAAAAGGGGAATGAAAAAAGCATCGTACTTGCGAGCAGCATCTGTCTTACTTTTTTCAGTGGCATTACTTTTTGGATGTTCCAGCGGAGGCGGGACTCCGGCAGCGTCGACCAACACGGGCGCGAACACGGAAACGGGCGCACCGCAGAAAGACCAGATGGTGATCGCCGTAAACGAAAACTTCATCACGATGGACCCGCAAAATACCGGGGATGCCCTGTCCTCTGGCGTGCAAACCTCGATGTACGAAGGGCTGCTGATTTACGACAAAGACTTGAAGCTCATGCCGGGGCTGGCGACCGAATATTCGGTCAATGAGGACGCGACCGAGTACACGTTCAAGCTGCGGCAAAACGTCAAGTTCCACGACGGCACGCCGTTCAATGCCGAAGCGGTCAAAATCAACTTCGACCGGATGAGCAACCAGGACAACAATCTGCGGGCGTACCGCAACTACAAATACATCAAGAGCACAGAGGTTGTCGACGAGTACACCGTCAAAGTGACGCTGACCCAGCCGTTTTCCGCGATGATTAACAAGTTCACGACAGGCATCATCAGCCCGGCGGCATTGGAAAAGTACGGCAAGGAAATTTCCAAAAACCCTGTCGGCACTGGCCCTTACAAATTCGTGGAATGGGTACAAGGCGACCATCTGACCGTCGAGCTGAACCCCGATCACTGGAACAAAGGCGCGGCCAAGGTCGGGAAAATCGTTTACAAGCCCGTGCCGGAAAACGGCTCGCGCGTAGCGATGCTCAAAACTGGCGAGGCCGATGTCATCTATCCGCTGCCAGAGCAGCAGGCCGAGACGCTTGGCGGAGCAGAAGGCGTCAAGGTGGAGCGCACGCCGTCCACGATCACCCGCTACGTCTCGATCAACATGCTGAAAAAGCCGTTTGACGATCTGCGCGTGCGCCAGGCGATCAACTACGCGGTCGACAAGGATGCGTTTATCAAAGTGGTGAAGGCAGGCTACGGCACGCAACTGGAATCGGTCATGTCCCCGACGATCGCGCACTACGCCAAGCAGGGCGTCTATGAGTACAATATTGAAAAGGCGAAGCAACTGCTCAAGGAAGCGGGCTACGAAAACGGCTTTACAACAGAAATCTGGGGCAACACGAACTCCGACACGATGAAAGGCATGCAGTTCATCCAGCAACAACTGCAAAAAATCGGCGTGACTGTAGAAGTGAAGTCGATGGAGGAAGCGACGCTGTCGGACGAAATCTACGGCATCAAATCGCCAGAGGAAGCGAAGATGAACATGTGGTACGTTAGCTGGTCTTCGGCGGACCCGGACAATGCGATGCGCTCGTTGTTCAGCAGCGAGAACTTCCCGCCAGCGGGCGCCAACACCGCTTTTTACAAAAACGACATCGTGGACCAAAGCATCAAGGAAGCGACGCAGTCTTCCGATGAAGCCAAGCAAAAAGCGCTGTACGGAACGGTTCAGGAACACGTCTTCAAGGATGCGCCGTGGATTTTCCTGGCGGTCGACGAGATTTTGTACGGCAAGCGCGCCAACGTAAACGGCGTCTACATCACGCCGAGCGGCGGCATCTATGTGAGGGAAGCGGCATTCCAATAACGGTTTTTCTGGCAGCGTTGGGTCGCTGCTCGCAGCCCAACGCTGCTTTCCTATTACGTTTTGGTCGCAACAATCAAGAAAAGTCTTTGGGAGAAGGAAAGCATGGCGTTGCCATCCGCTGTGCTTTCCCATCCGTTAGGGGGAACCGCTAAATGTTCCGTTATATCGTCAAAAGGCTCATCGAGATCATCCCGATCATTTTCGTCGTGTCCCTGCTCATTTTCTTCTTTATCCACCTCGTCCCGGGGGACCCTGTCCGCTTGGCGGCGGGAAAAGACGCCACGCTCGAAGAGATTACCCGCGTGCGCCAGGAGCTTGGACTGGACAAACCGCTGCTGTCGCAGTACGTCACCTATATGCAAAACCTGCTCACGGGCAATCTCGGCCATTCCTTGAAAACAGGGCTTCCGATCAGCGACATGTTCGCCAACCGCTTTACGATTACGATGAATTTGACATTTATGAGCCTGGGCTGGGCGCTCGTCCTGGGGCTGCTCATCGGCACGGTCTCCGCTGTCTTCCGCAACAAATGGCCGGACTACGTGGGGATGCTGACGGCGATTTCCGGCATTTCCTTGCCGGGCTTTTGGCTGGGGCTCATTCTCATACAAATTTTTTCCGTCACGCTGGGCTGGTTCCCGACGGGCGGAGTCGACGGCTGGAAAAGCTACGTGCTGCCTTCGCTGACGCTGGGCGCGGGGATCATGTCGATGCTGGCCCGCTTTACCCGCTCCTCGCTTCTGGAGACGCTGAAGGAGGACTTTATCCGCACAGGCCGCGCCAAAGGCTTGAAGGAGTCCGTCGTCGTTCGCAAGCACGCGCTGAAAAACTCGATGATTCCCGTCGTGACGATCGCCGGGTTGCAATTCGGCTTCCTGTTGGGCGGCTCGGTGGTCGTGGAGACGGTGTTCAGCATTCCGGGCATGGGGCGGCTTTTGGTCGACTCGATTGCCTTCCGCGACTATCCGGTCGTGCAAGCGGTCATCCTGCTGTTTTCGCTGGAGTTCATTCTCGTGAACTTGCTGGTGGACATTTTGTACAAGGCGCTCAATCCGAAAATCCGTTATGAAAGCTAGGCGAAGGGGGGCGAGGTAAATGGAGGTAGTAAAGGAAATCGGCCAGACAACGGGCGTTGCCGTGGAACAGAAAAGCTCCAGGGCGCGGGAGTTCTGGAAAAAGTGGAAGAAGCAAAAGACGGCGTTCTGGGCCGGATTTTTCATCCTGTTTTTGCTGCTCGTGGCGATTTTCGGCCCGGCGATTGCCCCGTATGATCCGTACGAGCCAAACTACGACGCCACGCTGCAGACGCCGTCGATGGCGCACTGGGCGGGAACGGATGAGTATGGACGGGATATTTTGAGCCGGATAATCGTCGGGGCGCGTCTCTCGCTCGGCGTCAGCTTTACCTCGGTATTTGTGGGGGCTGTGCTCGGAACGATTTTGGGGCTGTGCAGCGGCTACTACGGCGGCTGGATTGATCGGCTTATCATGCGCGGCAGCGACGTGATGTTCGCTTTTCCCGACCTGCTGCTCGCGATCGCCATTGTGGCGATTCTCGGCCCCGGCTTGACGAACGTGGTGGTGGCCGTGGCGGTGTTTAGCATTCCGTCGTTTGCCCGCCTGATTCGCGGCAATACGCTGGCGGCCAAGGAAGCTGTCTTCGTGGAAGCGGCGCGCTCGATGGGGGCAAAAAGCAGCCGGATCATCTTTCGCCACATTTTTCCGGAAACCGTCTCCAGCATGATCGTCTTCTTTTCGCTCAGGATCGGCACTTCTATCTTGGCGGCTTCGAGTCTCAGCTTTCTCGGTCTGGGCGCAAAGCCGGAGAGTCCCGACTGGGGAGCCATGCTCAGCATGGGGCGCGATTATCTCGCCACTTCCCCGCACGTCGTGATGATTCCCGGCCTGGCGATTTTCCTGTCGGTGCTGGCGTTCAATCTGGTAGGGGATGGCCTGCGCGACATTCTGGACCCGAAAACGAAGAACTAAACGAGGGAGTTGGGGCAGATGAGTGAAAACATCATCGAGGTTAAGCATCTGCAAACACAGTTTACGAGAGATGAACGCAAGACGGTCGTCCTCGACAACGTCAGCTTTCATATAAAAAAGGGCGAAGTGCTGGGCCTGGTCGGGGAATCGGGCTGCGGCAAGAGCGTCACCTCGCTTTCGATCATGCGGCTGTTCAAGGATACGACGGGCGAGATCACGCAGGGAGAAATTCGCTACAACGGAACGAATCTGCTGTCCATCTCGGAGAACGACATGCGCCGGATTCGCGGCAAAGAAATTTCGATGATTTTTCAGGAGCCGATGACCTCGCTCAATCCGGTGATGAAAATTGGCGAGCAGTTGATGGAGGCGATTCGCCTGCACCTTGGCTATTCGGACAAGCAAGCGCGCGAGCACGCGGTCAACATGCTGACAAAGGTAGGGATTCCCCGGCCGAAAGAAATTTTGGGCGAGTACCCGCACCAGCTTTCAGGCGGGATGCGGCAAAGAATCATGATCGCCATGGCGATGTCCTGCCATCCCAGCCTGCTGATTGCCGACGAGCCGACGACGGCGCTCGACGTGACGATCCAGGCGCAAATTCTCGACGTCATGAAACAGTTGCAGGCGGACGAGCAGATGTCCATGCTGCTCATTACGCACGATCTGGGCGTCGTCGCGGAGATGTGCAACCGCGTCGTCGTCATGTACGCCGGGCGGGTCGTGGAAGAGGCGTCCGTCTACGACCTGTTTGACGATCCGCAGCACCCGTACACAAAAGGGCTGATTGGCTCCGTCCCGAAAATCGGCCAGAAGCGCGACAGGCTGGATTCTGTCCCCGGCAATGTGCCGACGCCGAACAACATGCCAAAAGGCTGCAAATTCGCTCCGCGCTGCAAGGACGCGATGCCGCTCTGCTGGGAGCAGGAGCCGGCGATTGCGAGCGTGGGCGAGAACCGTTTTTGCCGCTGCTGGCTGTACGACGCGGAAGGGAGGGGGGCCAATGCGTAAACCACTGGTGCAGGTAGACGGGATCAAAAAGACGTTTCCGATCGACAGCGGCCTTTTTTCCAGCAAAAAAAGCGTGAAGGCCGTCAACCGCGTCTCCTTTGTCATCCACGAAGGCGAGACGTTCAGCCTCGTCGGGGAGAGCGGCTGCGGCAAATCAACGACCGGACGGCTGGTCACGCGGCTTTTGACCCCGGATGAGGGCAAAATCTGGATCGCGGGCGAAGAAATTTCGAGAATGAACGAGACGAAGCTGCGCGAGGTGCGCAAGCAGGTGCAGATGGTGTTCCAGGACCCGTACGCTTCGCTCAATCCGCGGATGAAAATTCGCGATGTAGTCGCAGAGCCGCTGGTGATCCATACGAAGCTGTCCCCCAAGGAGCGGGAGCGAACCGTCGCCGAGATGCTGGAGGTCGTCGGCCTGAACAGCTACCACGCGGAAAAGTTCGCCCACGAGTTCAGCGGGGGGCAGCGGCAGCGCATCGGGATCGCCCGCGCCCTGATTTTAAAGCCGAAGCTGATCGTCGCCGACGAGCCGGTCTCGGCGCTCGACGTGTCCATCCAGTCGCAAATCCTCAATCTGCTGAAAGATTTGCAGGAGGAGTTTCATTTGACGTATTTGTTCATTTCGCACGACTTGAGCGTGGTCGAGCACATCAGCGACAAAATCGGCGTGATGTATTTGGGCAGCCTCGTGGAGTCCGGGGCGAAGGAGACGATTTTTGCCAACCCGCAGCATCCGTACACAAAAGCGCTGCTGTCCTCCGTCCCGATTCCCGATCCGCGCGCGAAGCGGGAGCGCATCATTTTGCAGGGGGATGTCCCGAGCCCGGTAAACCCGCCGGCAGGCTGCCTGTTTCATACGCGCTGTCCGTATGCGATGGACATATGCAAGACGACACCGCCAGATTTGCGAAAGGCGGCAGACGACGATCATCTGGTCGCGTGCCATCTGTGAACGGCATGCGCGGCAGGAGAGGTATCCATGAATAAAAGGGATGGTGTCAAACGCAGGACGGGCGATTTGAAGCTGATCCAGGAACTGAACCGATCCATCATATTGGACACGATCCGTCAATACGGCCCCATTTCCCGAAGTGAAATCGCCAAGCGGAACAAGCTGAGTCCGACAACCGTCACTTCGGCAGTCGGCGAGCTGATCCGCGACGCGCTCGTGTGCGAGGTGGGAGTCGGCGAGTCGAACGGGGGAAGAAAGCCGATTCTCGTGCAGTTTTCGCCGGACAGCCGTTTTTTGATCGGCATTTCGCTTTCCGGCTCCAAACTGACCATCGCCCAGATGAATCTGGAGGCGCGCGTCAGAAAAAAGGAAACGCATCCGTTGAAGCTACAGCAAGGCGAGAGTGTCCTCCGCTTTTTGCTGGACACGATCGAACGATTTTTGGCGCAGGTCGGAAGCCTCGACAACTGCGTAGGCATTTCGATTGTGACGCAAGGGATTGTCGATGCCGCGACAGGCGTCATTCGCTACAATCCGAAGCTGCGCCTGCGGGATGCGCCTGTAAAAGAAATGGTCGAGCAGCGGTTTCAACTGAAGACGTGGGTGGACAACGACACGAATGCGTACCTGCTCGCCGAAAAGACGCTGGGACAATTTCGCCACTATCAAAACATGCTGTACGTGACGATTGGGGACGGACTGGGCGCGAGCCTGCTGATGGACGGGGCGATCTACCGCGGCTACAAGGGCGGCGCCGGAGAGTTCGGCCATACGACGATCGACCGGGCGGGTATGCGGTGCGATTGCGGCAATATCGGTTGTCTGGAAAACTACGTGAGCTGGCCCGCCATCTACTCGAAGCTGCTCTCGGCGCTCGCCAAAGGCAAGGCGAGCAGCATCATGGAGCTTGTGGAGGGCGACATCAGCCGGATCAACGCGAAAATTTTTCGCCTGGCCTTGACCGAAAAAGACGCGCTGGCGATCAGCATTTTGGAAGAGACGGCTTCTTACCTGGCCGCCGGGATGGTGAACCTGATTCATCTGTTCAATCCGGAGGTCATCATTTTGGGGGGCGAGATCGCGTTTGAAAACGAGCTGCTGATCGAAAAGGTGCGTGAGTATGTTAGCGAATACGCCCACGGCATTTTGACAGAGGAGCTGGAGCTGCGGCCAAATTCGCTCGGGGAGGACGTCGAGGTCGTCGGCGCCGCCGCTATTTTGTTGCAGAACACGTTCCAGTTTTCGCTGTCGCTTTAGCTTGGCGGATCAGGAGAAAAGGAGGGCTTGCTTCATGGGGAGAGTAGCAGTAGTCGGGGCAAAAGACGCTGTGGATGAGCAGCTCGGCATCTGGGCGCGCGTGCGCGGCGCGAAGCTGGTAGGGCGGGCAGAAAGCTTGCAGGAGTTGCACAATTTGTTGGCAGAAACAAAGGTGGAAGTGGTGGAGTTCGCAGGCGAGGCGGATGGCGCTGCCCTCGCGGCGGCAGCTCAGGCGGGTGCGCACATTTTCATAGGAAGCTGCCCCCGGTCCGGGGAGCACGAGCTGTTGCAGGCAGCGCGCCTGTGCCAGCAAAAAGGACGCGTCCTGCAACTGCCAGACACGCTGCGCTTTTGCCCGGAGTACGAGTTGGCGCGTGAACACGTTCGAAACGGGGCGATCGGCAAGCCCGGCGTTTTGCGACTGCGGCGCGGAGCTGTGGCGTCGGCTGAAAACGCGGACCGCTGCCTTTTTGCAAGTCTCGGCTGGCGCGAATTTGACTGGCTGCGCTGGACGTTCGGCGAAGTGGAGCGCGTGCAGGCAAACCAGGTCGTACATACCGACGCGGCAACAGGGCAGGTGCTTTCATATGCGCTCGTCATCCTGAAAATGCGCGCGGGAGCGATCGCCCAGGTGGAGCTGTCGTGGGCAGAGTCTGCGGAGCAGTCGTTTTTTGAGCTGACAGGGGACGCAGGCATGCTGCTCCACGACAGCCGGGAAAGCTCGCCGATTCGCTGGAGCAGGGGCGGCGCGGGCGGACGTGCAGATGCGTCAGCAGCAGGCGGATGGGACAGCCGGCTTGCAGGGATCGACCCGCCGTGGAAGCAAAGAGACAATCTCATCCGCTATCTCGCGGGCGAGGAAGCCGTCCGGCTGAATGCAGAAGATTGGCTGCGCGCCATGGACATCGTGCAGGCGGCGAGGGAGTCGGCGAAGACAGGGCAGCCTGTCCAGCTTGCCGAAGGAGGTGTTGCCCGATGAAGGTAGGGATTCTCAGCTTTGCCCATATGCACGCCCAGAGCTACGCCGTCCAATTGCAGCGTCATCCGGAGGCCGAACTGGCAGCGCTCTGGGACGACGACCCGATCCGCGGAGAAGCGATGGCGGCAAAGTACGGCGCGACTTATTTTCGCGACCTGTCCGCGTTTTTGCAGGCACCGCTTGAGGCTGTCGTCGTCTGCTCGGAAAACGCGCGGCACAAGGAGCACGTCATCGCCTGCGCCCGAGCGGGAAAGCATGTGCTATGCGAAAAGCCGATTGCGACAGACGTCCAGGATGCACTGGAAATGATCCGGGTCTGCGCAAAGGAACAGGTGATGCTGCAAGTCGCGTATCCGGTCCGGTTTGCCCCCGTGATGCAACATGTAAAAGAACTGGTGCAATCAGGCGCGCTCGGCACGATTCTCGCCATCAACAGCACGAACCACGGGCAGATGCCGGGCGGCTGGTTCGTGGAAAAAGAACAGTCTGGCGGCGGTGCGGCGACCGACCATATCGTCCACCTGATGGACCTTGTGCGCTGGATGCTCGGCGACGAGGTGAAGAGCGTCTACGCGGAGCTGGATACGCGTTTTTACGAGCTAGCGGTGGAGGACTGCGGCATGGTCAGCCTGGTCTTGGAGTCTGGCGTAGTGGTCGGAATTGATCCGAGCTGGTCCCGGCCGAAGACGTTCCCGACGTGGGGAGATGTGACCATGCGCATCATCGGCACGAAAGGAACGGTCGAGGTAGACGGTTTCCGCCAGCATGTGCTGCACTATGACGACACAGCAGGCAAGCTCCAGCAACTGCCGTGGGCCGCAGACATGGACGAACGGCTGATTGCCGATTTCGTGCAGAGTGTGCAGGAAAAGCGGGCCCCGTCCATCACGGGAGAGGACGGACTGCGAACGCTTGAAGTGGTGAAGGCCGCTTATGAATCCAACAAGCGGAAGCAAACGGTCGTCCTCGACAGGGTGCCGCTTGCCTAGCTAAGTTTTTTTTGCCAAAAAAATGGCGTACGACTACAAACATTCAAATGAGGTGGAAAGAATGAAAATCGGATTGAGCACGTACAGCTTGCTGACAGCAATTCGCGCTGGGGAAATGGATGTACTGGATGTCGTGCAGTGGATCGCGGACAACGGCGGAGAGCACATGGAAATCGTGCCGTACGGCTTTACGCTGGTGGACAACTACGAGCTGGCGGACGCGGTGCGGGACAAGGCAAAAGCTCTCGGCATCGAGCTGTCCAACTACTCGATGCCAGCCAACTTCATTCACGAGACGGAGGAAGCATTTGCCGCAGAGGTCGCCCGCATCAAAACGCACGTCGATTTGCTGCACCGCATGGGCATCCGCCACATGCGCCACGATGTCTCCACCTTTACCGTACCTGTCGAGCAGACGACGATCGCGTACTTTGAACAGCATCTCGATGCGATGGTCGAAGGAAGCCGCCAGATTGCCGATTACGCCGCTCAGTTCGGGATTACGACGACGATTGAGAACCACGGCTGGCTCGTGCAGGCGAGCGACCGCGTCCAGCGCGTGCTGCAAGCGGTCAATCGTCCGAATTTCAAGACGACGCTCGATATCGGCAACTTCATGTGCGTGGACGAGGAATCGCTCGTCGGCGTGAAGAAAAACTTGCCGTACGCTTCGCTCGTTCACTTCAAAGACTTTTACTTCCGCCCGTACTATCAGGACCCGGGAGCGGGCAAATGGTTCAAGACGGTTAACGGCAATTACTTGCGCGGCGCAATCGTCGGCCAGGGCGACATCAACATTCGCGAGGTCGTCAAGCTGGTGAAGCAGTCGGGCTATGACGGCTACATCACCGTCGAGTTCGAAGGCATGGAGGATTGCCGCGAAGGCTCGCGAATTGGCATGGACAATCTGCGCCGCTTCTGGGAAGAAGCATAAAAAAAGAAAAGGCCTCTCCCGCAAAAAATGGGGAGAGGCTTTCGCATGTTACGCCAACACGCTTTCTTCGGTTTTTGGATTTGGACCGTAGTCGTTGTCCGGTGTGCTGTCCAGGCAGAAGAACACGATCAGGACAATGGCGCCGATAAACGGAACCAGCGCGAGCAGCAGCCACCAGCCGCTTCTTCCAGTGTCGTGCAGACGACGGACGCCTACGCCCAGACCCGGCAGCAGGACAGCCAGCGAGTAGAGCGAAGACAAAGATTGCGGCAGACCAATCAAGTATTCGATGAGCATGAGTACGATAGAAATAATGGCACTGAACAAAGCAAACATCCAATACTCTTTGCGTCTGGCGCGTCCGGTGAAGTTGACGTAATTTTTTAAAACTTTCAGGTACCAATCCATGACCTAATTCTCCATTTCTTTCTAAAATTTAGCATGCAATATTACTTTGGTATCATTTTCCATATGATAGAAAGGAAATAATCTTATTTTTTGGATTTGGTGCTATTGAAGCAGCGAGAGATAGGAAAATGGTAATGATTCTCAACTGCCAGCCGCTTTCCTGCAAACGTCCGCATGATTTTTATCGAAAGGAATGGGTACCCTAAAAAAAGGAAATGATGGCAAAGACTCGCTCATAACAGGGGAGGACAAAAGAAGTGGAACCGACGAAAGACCAGCATATTACTTTGCACGGCTTCAACAACCTGACGAAATCGCTCAGCTTCAATATGTACGACATCTGCTACACGAAGACAAAAGCGGAGCGGGAAGCGTACATCGAATACATAGATGAACAGTACAACGCTGCACGGCTGACCAGCATCCTGAAAAACGTTTCGGAGATTATCGGGGCGCACGTATTGAACGTGGCGCAGCAGGACTATGTGCCGCAAGGGGCGAGCGTGACGTTTCTCGTTTCCGAAGGTCCGGTCGTGGAAGTGCCGACGGAGTCGTATGAAGAATCCCCCGGGCCGCTGCCGGAAAATGTCGTGCTGCAGTTGGACAAAAGTCACATTACGGTCCATACGTACCCGGAATACCATCCCGATGAGGAAATCAGCACGTTTCGCGCAGACATTGACGTCTCGACCTGTGGCGAAATCTCGCCGCTCAAGGCGCTCAACTATTTGATCCGCTCCTTCGATACGGATCTGATGACCATTGATTACCGGGTGCGCGGCTTTACCCGCGATATCCACGGCTACAAGCTGTTTATCGACCACGACATCAGCTCGATTCAAAATTATATTCCCGAAGAAATTAAAGATTTGTTCCACATGATTGATGTGAACGTGTACCAGGACAACATTTTTCACACGAAATGCAAGCGCAGGCGGTTCGACCTGAACAATTACTTGTTCGGCTACACAAAAGACAAGCTGACGCCTGCAGAGCAAGCGGAAATTACCGAGCGGCTGCAAACAGAGATGGACGAGATTTACTACGGGAAAAATATTATTCGCCACTAAGCAAGGCTGCTTCCCTTGCAGCAAGTCCGCGCCCAAGCGACGAGGCAGCGGTTCGAGGGAGAGCAGCCTTTTTGCATTTGCGGGCGCTCTTTGCGATCTTACCATTTGACGCTGAAAATCATTATCAATCATAATGGGGGCATAAGCGCAAAAGGACGGTGGCAACCAGCTATGCAAAGCAAACAAGGCAGCGAGAAAAGAGGGACAGTGTCATGGCAAGGCTTGTGGATGAAGCTGCGGCACAGTGAACAGATCATGGTCAAGCAGGATGTCCCGCACGCGGGTCAAGGCTGCATAGACAAGCATCGGCTGATCGTTGCGCTGGACGGCAGCGGCTCCATCGAGATCGACGCGAGCTGCTATCCCGTCAAGGAAGGGGAGGCGTGGCTGCTTCTCCCAGGTCAGTCGTGTTCTTTCTATATAGAATCTTCTCGCAAGCTCACCTGCCATGCGCTCGCTTTTGACGTGTACCGGGAAGCGGAGAGCGAAGACGGCGAGGCGATCACGCTGCACCGGACGACGTTGCCGTTTGCCGGACGCGTGACATGCTTGTCGCAGCCGACGCTTCGCATGCGCTGCGGTTCGATTGGGGAAGCGTGGGAGCAGACGGACGCGCGCAGCCGCTTCCGCGCACAGACGCAGCTTCAGGAGCTGATGTACGAGCTGCTGCCTGATTCGCAGTGCGCAGCATCAGAGGATTCCCTGGAAACATTGGAGCAGACCCGGCTTTATTTGGACGGCCACTACCAGGAAAGTTGGACGATTGAAAAGCTGGCGGCCATGGCCGGATTAAGCCCGTCTTACGCGCCATGGATTACGTGACGCAACTGCGCATCAACAAGGCCAAGCAACTGATGGGCCAGGGAAACGAGCGGATACGCGAGATCGCCAGACAGGTCGGCTTCAGCGACGAGTATTACTTCAGCCGCAAATTCAAGCAGCAGCAAGGCGTGGCCCCGACTGTCCACATGAAAAGCAGGCGCCACAGGGTTGCGACGTATCACACGGCGATCACCGGACAGCTTTTGGCGCTGCAAACGATCTCCAGCGCGGCCCCGCTCGATCCGAAATGGTCGGCGTACTATCGGCAAAAATACGCTGGCGATATTCCCGTTCATTTGCGCGATCCGTTTGACGCAACGAACTGGATGGCGAACCGGGAAGCGCTGCGCCGCTTCGGGCCGATCTCATCATCACGAGCGACTACCTCGATCATGCGGTCAAGCAGGAGCTGGGCGACATGGCGAATGCGCTGTTCGTCCCCTGGAAGGAAAAAGACTGGCGCGTGCACCTGCAACATCAATCAGGCGACGCTGTATGCGTGCGGCAGCCAACGCACCGGGTCTGTGCTGTACAGCGACCTGCAACTGCGTCCGGTCTCCCAGGTGGAGTCGCTTTTTGCCTATGAAAAAATTACGCTTGCGGAATTGGCGAGCTACGAGGCTGACCGCCTGATCGTGATCGTCAAGCGGGATCAGGCGTCGCGCGACTACTGGGCCGCGCTGCAGGCCGATGAACAGTGGCTGGCGCAAAGCGCCGTGCAAAACAGGCAGGTGTACGAAGTGGCGCCTGATCCGTGGCTGGAATATTCGGCGGTCGGCCACGAGAGGATCATCGAGGAAAGCTTGCGATTGTTTGCGCAGCATCATCCAAATTAGATGGCAGGATTGTCTATGGTCGGGCCGGGAGCATACCATTTATAATCACTCCTAGTGATAATCATTATCAACCACGAACCACAGGGAGGATACGAATGAAACGGGCACTTATGCATACGTTTATGCTCATTTTGCTTGCCACAACCGCAGTCGGATGCGGCCAGGCAGCAGCGCCGAAGGAAGAGCCGGCACAGGCGCAAGCCGAGGCGAGCCAGACCAGAAAAGTACAGGATGCAAAAGGCGAGGTGGAGATTCCGGCGCATTCGAAGCGGATTGCGGACATTTCCGGCACTTCCGAGGAACTGCTGATTTTGGGCCATACGCCGGTTGCCACTGCCAACACGGACTCGTACGACCACGAAAACCCGCCGCCGTACGTGCGCGACAAGCTGAAGGATTCCAAAATCGTCGGCTTCTACATGATGGTTACGATCAACATCGAGGCCGTGATGTCGGCGGAGCCTGATCTGATTATCATGAACGCCCGGCAGGAAAAAATTTATGAGCAGCTCAAAAAAATCGCTCCTGTCGTCGTGCTGAAAAACAGCCTCGAAAACTGGCGCGAGCGGTTCACCGAAGTAGGAGCGATTCTCGGACAAGAGCAAGACGTGCAAAAATGGCTGGCTGACTACGATGCCAAGGCGAAAAAAATCGGCGAGCAAATCAAGACCAAGTTCAAGGACGAAACGTTCTCGATTTTCCTGGCGCACAAAAAAGGCCCGTATCTGTTGGGCAGCGAAGGCGCAGGCTCGGTTCTGTATGACGATCTGGGGCTGCCGAAGCCAGCGACATCGCCGGACACGAAAGAAAAAACGATGGTGCTGCTGACGCTGGAAGGCATCACGACGATCAACCCGGATCGCATCGTGCTGCTGCATCCGGAGGGCGGCGAGCAGTCGTATAAAGATTCGGCTGTATGGCAAGGGCTGAAAGCCTACAAAAACGATCACATTTACTACTTGCCTGCAAACCCTTACTACAACCAGGCTTACATGCCGCTTGGCAAGGAGCTTCTGCTCGATACGCTGGAGCAGGCGTTGAACAAATGAGTGGCGCGGCTTGGGAAGCGGCAGGGATTCCGTGGACGAAGCAGTCGTGATGCAGGCAGGAGGCAGCGGGCAAACGTACCGCATCTGTTTGGCAGTGCCGCCGGGCGAGGCGCCGGAGGGAGGCTTCCCGGTCCGCTCGATGCCAACTCGGTCATCGGCACGGTGGTAGAGGCGGTGCGCTTGCAAGGCAGGAGCAGGGACGGCCAGGGCAGTCCGGCGGTCGTGGTCGGGCTCGGCTACGACGAAGAGGTTCCTTTTGCCACTGCGCGCTTTACCGATTACTCCTTGCCGATGCCAGTAGAGGAACTGCCTCCTTTTTCGCGCGGGGGAGAATGGCCGCGCCAAGGCGGAGCAGATGATTTCCTGCGCTTTGTGTTGGAAGAAGTACGGCCGATGGTGGAGAGCATGGCGACGGTCAATCGCGAGCGCCAGGCGATTCTCGGCCATTCGCTCGGAGGGCTGTTCGTTCTGCATGAGCTGTACACGCGGCCGGACGCTTTTTCCACCTATTTGGCCGGAAGCCCGTCCATTGACTGGTACAAGCGGCTGATTTTCGCGGAGGAACAAGCTTTTGTCACGCAGTTGCAGCCAGGTGGCAAGCGCAAACACGTGCTGATCGGAGTAGGCGAAGAGGAACTGACGCACCCGACGCGGATTAACGAGCATGCGCGCGGCGTGGCCGAGCGGCTGGGGGCTTTTGCCGACTGCGGGCTGGACGTTCAGTTCAAACAGTTCGCGCGGGAAAATCACATCTCGGTGCTGCCCGTGTTCATCAGCCGCGCAGTTCGCTTGTTTTTGAGAGGCGTGTGAATAAAAAAGATGAGCGTCGTCGTTGCAAAAGGAGCTGCTCTTTTTGCGCGACGGCTCATCTTTTTTTGCGTCCCGTTCCGGCTCAATCCAGCTCGGTCAGGTCGTGCTCAGGGCGCTTTCGGTTTGCAAATATCCCTTCGCGCTTCGACTGTGCTCCAGTGTCAGATGCCCAAGGTAGTGCGCCCGAATTTCCTCCAATGTCTTTTGGGCAGGCTGGACAAATTCGCGGTCCCAGTCTTCCGGAGGCGATTCGAGCGAGATGCCTTTTTCGTCGAGAATTTGGAACAAGTCTTTGTCCGCCTGGGTAGGAATCCACCAGGTGTAGACGGGATTGGTCTGACCTTTGACTAGCGACTCCAGGATGAACTTCAAATATTCTGCGATGGAGAGCGGGCCGTAGTTCACGTCAAATTCCGGTCCGGGGGCAGGGTACTGTTCCGGGTAGCGCAGCGGGCCGTAGTGGATGGAAATGCCCAAAAAGCCGACGGGCGGGATGTTGTTCCCGTACCCGGTGAGCGAAAACGGTAGGTCAGCGGCGAAATGCAGGCGCACGATGACCGAGTTGATGAACTGCCGCTCGAAGAAGCTTTCCTTTTGCCAGATGCCCAAATCGCGGGCGATCGTATCCCAGTAAATGATCGAGGTGTTGTGCGCCAGCCAGAAGGCGGAGGACATCTCCTCAAAGGTTTTGAAAAATTCGTCGTCGTGCTCGTTGAACGGGTCGATCAAGTCGTACCATTTGAAATAGCCGTGCTTTTTGCGCCAGCTTTGGGCGAGCAGCAAAAAGTCGATCAGGCGCTGGATGCGCAGCTCCGGGCTTTGCTGGTTGTTGGCAAACAAGTGTGTCGCTTCCAGCAGGTCGGCGGTGAAGTTGCCGTTGACGAAGTCCCAGTAATTCACGTCTCCGGCCTGGGAGCGCTGCTCGTCTATCCGCTTCGTTTCCGCTTCCCAGTGGGCAAATGTCGCGACGTCAATCCCGAAGTACAGCTCAAACGGCAGCAGATCGCCAAACAGGCTGAAACGGTAAGGGCTGGATTGCTGAAACCAGGTTTTGATGAAAGCGAGCCGGGAAGAGGGCGGCACGACGACGGCTCTTTCCAAATAGCTCGTTTTGGCGATATCGGCCTGGAACTGTTCCAGCGACGTAGCGCCATCGGCAAAAGGAGACGAGGAGGCCAGAAAGTCGACGCCGTCCTCGTCATTGTCGTACTGGACGAGAATGTGCGTGAAGCTCGTTTGGGCCGAGGGAGAGAGGACGAGCTGGCTCCAGCGGTGCGAGCTGCCGTTGTCGATCGCCCCGATGATGACGACGGGGTTGTCCGCTTCTCCGTTGAAGGCGATGGAGCAGCTGTCCTCGACGATGAGCTTGTGCTGGCAGCGGACATTGATCGAGGTGCCGGCTTCAAAACTGACGCGGACGCCTGCGGGAATGGTCACGTCTTCAGGGCCGATCAGGTAAGGGCCGCCTTTTGCCGTAAACACGCGATCGCTCTCGATCGTGCCGCTCAGCCGAACGTATTTGTCGACGTGCAACTGACAGGCGTGCTGCGGGTCGGGGTCTGGGCCAATCGTCAGCTTGATGTAGTAGAAGCCGTCTTCGTCGGGGAAAAAGGGCAGGATGATGCTGCCGCCGGGAGCAAAGCGGGCTTCGCTCAGCTTCGTTCCGTGCACGTCATACACTTCGATGGCAGAGGACGGATGCGTCAAATTGCTGATATGTATTTCGACTGCCTCTTCGGAGGTGAGATAGAGCTTGTACATTTCGATATGGGGATCGAGGTCTGGTGACGCCTTGCGGATGGGCTTGTCTGTTTCCAGCATGGATACGGATGCAAAAGTATTCATGGAACGCCGACTCCTATTCGAAAAATTCAATCATATGCAGGCGAAGCTTCATTCTATTAGTGATACGCGCAACGCTGGAAAAAGTTTTGGCGCGACCGAGTCTTTTGGACTACAAAACAGGACAAAAAAAGGACAGGAGAGCCAGTTCTGACTGACGTTCCTGTCCTGTTTGCTTGTGGCTGCCAGATGCCAAATGGCTTACTTTCCGCCCGCCTTTGTGAGCATTTCGATCATTTCCTTGTAGCCACGCTGTTTGGCGTGCTGGAGGGGAGTGACTCCATCGTGATCGGCCAAATTGACATCGGCTCCGTGCTCGATCAGCAGCCGGACGATTTCCTGGTGCTTTTTGCCCCCGTCTCCCAAAATGACTGCTTCCAGCAAGGCGGTCCAGCCGAGGTTGTTGACGTGGTCGATGTTGACGTCCGAAGTAGTGAGCAGCTCCCGGACGATCTCCACATGCCCGCGGTCAGCGGCGGGGATGAGGGCAGTGCCGCCAAAACGGTTGGTGATGGTCGTATCGGCACCTGCCGCTATAGCGGCCCGCACAAAGTCCAGCTTGCCTTCTGCGCCTGCGTACAGCAGCGGATTGTCGGAGCGGTCGTCTCGGATGTTGATGTTCGCGCCATGTTCCACGAGCAGGTTGAACATCGCAAGCTGGTTCGTGTGCACCGCGATCATTGCAGACGTCCGTCCGCGTTCATCCGTCGCGTTGATGTCGGCTCCGTCCGCGAGCAGCTTTTGCATCGTTTCTGTGTCTCCCTGCTTGACTGCTGCAAGCAACGCCTGATTTCGCTTGTCCATTTCGTCGTTTTCCGCCTGTGTCGCTTGCTGCTCGCTGCTCGCAAGCAGCGTATCCACGTTCGCCGCACACCCTGCCAGCAGGAGGGCGACGGTCAAAAGACTTGCTTGCAGCATGGCGAACCGGCCCCTTTCTGCTCGTTTGGTTGTTCGCATGAAAAGTGGTTTATTCGACTGTCAGCTCGGCCCGGGATTCGCCAGCCCAGCCGCCGACCCGTCGCGCAGGGCGAGCTGCAAGCCTTCGTTTCCGTTGTGGCACAGATCGACCTGAAAGCCGTTAAGTTCAAAATAATCGCGTTCGAGCTGCGCGATCGTCGTCTCGTCTTCAATGATGAGGATGCGCGTCGTCATGTGGCTTGGCCCCTCCCAGGTAGTTCGATCGTCTCAAAGTAAAAAACAGGCTCGTGCCGACGCCCTCTTTGCTTTTCACCCAGATGTCGCCGCCGTGTCCCTCGATGATTTGGCGGGCGATGGAAAGTCCCAGACCGCTGCCGCCCGTCGAGGAATTGCGCGATTGCTCCGCCCGGTAAAAGCGCTCGAACAGATGGGGGATTGCTTCTTCGGGAATGCCGATCCCGTTGTCCCTGATCTCGATGGTCGCCCACTGCGGGTCAGCCTGAACCGAGACGAGAATCTGCTTTTCCGGCTTGTCCATGAACTTCTGGGCGTTTTCGATCATATTGAGCACGGTTCGCTTGGTTTTTTCCAGATCGACGAGCACCTGTACGCTGGAGGCCGGGCGCTCTGCCCATTGCAGGCGAATGCCGTTTTCTTCCAGGTCGTAGTGCAGCTCGTCAATGCAGTCGTCGAGAAAGCTCGCGATGTCGACAGGCTCAAACGTAAACGGCACTTGCTTCAGATCGAGCTTGGAGTAGAGAAACAGCTCGTCGACGAGCTTGTCGAGATCGACCGCCTTGGAGTAAATGATGTTGACGTACTTGTCCATTTTTTCCGGCGTGTCGGCTACTCCGTCGCGGATGCCTTCGATGTAGCCTTTGATATTGGTGATCGGCGTGCCAGGTCGTGCGAGATGTTGGAAATCAGCTCTTTGCGGCTTTCCTCGTCCTGCAGGCGGCGCCTCATGCTCTCAAACGCTTCGTTTAGCTGGCCGATCTCATCTTTGCTGTTTAAGGCAAGCGCGAAATCGAGGTTGCCTTCCTTGATGTTCTCCGACGAATGGCGCAGCATGTCGAGCGGCTTGACGACGCTTCTGGTAATCCAGCGGTACAACAGCACGTTGGCGACGACGATCACGCCGAGCAGCAGGCAGACGAGGATGGGAAGCAGCCTGCGGGTCACCTCGCCAAACGGGCTGCGCTCGCGAGTGACAAACACGCTGCCTTTTGCCCCGTCCGAGTAGAGGAAGTCAAATTTGGCGTAGGCGTAAAAGCGCTCCCCGATGTTGAACGTGTTGCGAATCTGGCTGTTGTTCAGGTCGTAGGGCGGAAGGCTTTTTTCCAGCTCCGGCTGGTTGAAGGTGAGCGATTCGAAAACCTGGTTGCTCTCCCTGCGGACGTACAGGCCGGCGCGGACGGTTCGCAGCTTGAAATCGTAGTCTTGCAGCAACGACTTGTCGAGCAGCTCGTCCGGCTCGTTTTTGGCGAGGTATTTCAGTTCGAGAAAAATCGCCTCTTCCTGCTCGTGAGCGGGTTGAGCTAGTAGTGCACTTTATAAAAATCGCGAAAGCTGTGGATGTCGCCTGTGGCTGCAATCGTAAACAGGCTGGCGGCGAGAACAAACATGAGCAGACTGATGACGAGCATCCCCGTGTAGGAGAGCAGCAGCTTGATGCGGATAGACATAAAACTCACCTCTCCCGATAACTGGGGTGTGCAAAAGATGACTAGTCCATTATATACAACGAGCACGGCGGGTAAAGCATTATTGCTTGGAACTGGGCGAATATCCGTTATACTAGCATATAAGAGCAAACAGATTTTGCACGTAGGGGAAGGACGGGGGATAGAAGATGAAAGTAGCGATTGCACAGCTTACAGCGAGCATGGACAAAGCGCTGAATCTGCAAAAAGCGCAAGACTATATCGCCAAAGCCAAAAAAGCCGGGGCAGACTTTGTCATTTTGCCGGAGATGTACAGCGCGCCAGCCACGCCGAAGTCGGGAGTGACGCCAGCCGAGGTGGCGGAAAAGCTGGACGGCCCGTTTGTGACGGGACTGGCGGAGGCGGCGCGTCAGCACGGCCTCTACGTGGTGTGCGGCGTGTTCGAAGCGATTGACGGCGACGAGAACCGCGCCTACAATACGACGGTCTTTCTCAATCGCGAGGGCGCGCTGATTCACGCCTACCGCAAGACGCATTTGTACGACGCTTTTTCCTATATCGAATCAGACTTTATTGCGCCTGGCGACAATCCGTATCGCGTGGTGGAGACAGAGTTTGGCAAAATTGGGCTGATGGTCTGCTACGAGGTGCGCTTTCCCGAGATCGCGCGGCAGTTTGCCCTGCAAGGAGCGGATATTTTGTTCGTACCCGCAGGCTGGGTAGCGGGCGCGATGAAGGAGGACCATTGGGAGACGCTGGTTCGGGCGCGGGCGATTGAAAACACGATGTTCGTGTGCGCGGCTGACCAGGTTGGCAACATTTTCGCGGGACGCAGCATGATCGTCGATCCGATGGGCGTCGTGATCGCCAGCGCCGGAGAAGAAGAAACTTTGCTGATAACAGAATTGGATCTGGAACGGATTCAGCGCGTGCGCGGCAAGCTGCCGAGCGTCGCCAATCGCCGGGCAGAGCTGTACACCAATTAAATACATGGGATTTCTGTAAAAAGGCAGTCGGTCGCCCCACCAGCTCAAGCGGGCGGCCGGCTGTATTTTTGTTTTGGGAAAAGGAAAGTGGTCAGGCACATTTTGCTTTTTTCTTCATAGGATTATAGTAGATATCCATTCATCTTTCGAGCCCTTATGCAAGCGTTACCATCATGAGAAAGGAAGTGTGTGCGGATGTTCTGGTTCGTATGGGCTGTCGTCGGCGTCGTTGTCTGGTGGGCAATGAACATGATTTTGACAGGAAAAGCGGCAGGAACAAACTGGTGGGCTTCGCTCATCGCTGCGCTTCTGGGAAGCTGGCTTGGAGACTTGGTGTTGGGCGATTGGCTGTGGATGTGGGCTGGCTTCAACGTCATTGCCGGGGTAATCGGAGCGGCTGTGCTCACCTGGCTGTGGACACTGCTCAGCAGACAATCCAAGTAGCCACACGAGTACAATTGTCATTGGCACAAGCAAACAGCAGACAGCAGACAGGAATCGCCCTGGTGGCGGTTCCTTTTTTTCGTGCAAAAAAGCGGAGCGCGCACACGCATAAAGCGGCGCGGAGCGCATAAACATCAGCGAAGGAGAAAGTGCAGGTTTCGACAGTGTATCCATAAGTCTTACTTGACCAGTAGGGATTGTTGGTAATATAACTATATCTAGACCGACAAGATGGACATTACGAGTTCGAAGGAGAAAGGGAGGGGAAAATATGTCAACACTTCTTACGATTCTCAACATTATTATCATGCTCTTATTCATTGGCGGCTTGTATGCCATGCAGAAGAAACATATTTCTTTTTCCAAGCGAGTATTTGTCGGTCTCGGAATCGGGATTGTTTTCGGACTCATCCTGCAATTCGCCTATGGAGTAAAATCAGACGTCCTGAAAGATTCCATCGAGTGGTACAACATCGTGGGCAAAGGCTACGTGAAGCTGCTGCAAATGATCGTCATGCCGCTGGTGTTCATTTCGATTGTTGCCGCTTTTACCAAAATGAAGCTGGCCAACAACATCGGCAAAATCAGCTCGCTGATTATCGGGCTTCTGGTCGGCACGACAGCGATTGCCGCCGCAATCGGGATCGCCTCGACGTTTGCCTTCAATCTGGACGCAAGCCAGTTCCAGCAGGGAGAAGCGGAGGCGGCGCGCATTGAACAGGTGGAGCAACGGCTGGGCGATATTCAAAACATGACCTTGCCCGCAAAAATTTTGGAGCTGCTCCCGGCCAATCCGTTCCTCGATTTGACGGGGGATCGGGCTACTTCTACGATTGCGGTTGTCATTTTCTCGGCGATTATCGGGATTGCGTATTTGGGCGTGAAAAAGAAAAGCCCCGAGCAGGCGGAATTGTTCGCGAAAATCGTCGACGCGCTGCACGCCATCATCATGCGCGTCGTGACGCTGATTTTGCGCCTGACGCCATACGGGGTGCTGGCGATCATGACGCGCGTAGCTGCGACGAGCGACTACAATGCGATCTGGCAGCTCGGCAAATTCGTCATCGCTTCGTACGTGGCGCTGGTGCTCATGTTTGTCGTGCATCTGTTGATGCTGGCTTTTGCCGGACTGAACCCGATCACGTACATGCGAAAGGCGTTTCCTGTCCTGACCTTCGCCTTCACCTCCCGCACGAGTGCAGGGGCATTGCCGCTGAATGTGAAAACGCAGACGCAAGACTTGGGTGTGCCTGAAGGGATCGCCAACTTTGCCGGCTCCTTCGGCCTGTCGATCGGTCAAAATGGCTGCGCAGGCACGTATCCCGCGATGCTGGCCGTCATGGTAGCGCCAATGGCCGGAGTCGATCCGCTGACGCCTTCGTTCATCCTGACGTTGATCGTCGTTGTCGCGCTCAGTTCCTTCGGCGTTGCCGGAGTAGGGGGCGGAGCGACTTTTGCCGCGCTGCTCGTCCTGTCGACGATGAACCTGCCGGTGGCAATTGTCGGGCTGCTCATCTCCGTGGAGCCGCTGATCGACATGGGCCGGACAGCGCTCAACGTGAGCGGCAGCATGACGGCCGGGCTGTTGACGAGCCGGGCGACGAAAGAGTTGGATACGAAAGTGTTCAACGGAGTACAGCAGCAGTCTGTGACGGTGTAAAACTGAAAGACGCGAAAAACAACCCCGGTTGTTCTGCCTGTCTGGCAGGAGCAGCCGGGGTTGTTGCCTTTTGCTGGAACGGGACTTAAAGCAAGCAACAAACAGGCTATACCGAAGCCAAAATTTGAGGAAATTGCTCGCGTGAATGCTCTGAATAAAGTTGAAAATTTCCTGCAAAATGGCGATCAAATTGTCTCGATCAACGGTGAGAGTTCTATACCAAAGATCATTTATTGGACAAGGTATCCTCAAACTATCCCAGACGAGACAGTGACAGTGAATATTTATGGGAAGCAAGATCTGAAAATGACCAAACAATTGTTCATAGAAAAATTAATGAAGGCAAATGTCCAGGTCAGATCAAGAATTTCCTAAACTAGATTTGAATACCCTCCCTGCGAAAGTAATTGCCAGGGATGATTTTAAAGGGGACTCAAGCAGTCTGTCTCGCGCTTTAAAGGTGTACCAGCAGCTTACAGGTAAAACTTGGTAAAAGGACGCAAAATTGCAGCTACGGGAGGAATACAGACAGACGGAAGGATCACAGGGATTGGTTCTTTGTTTTACAAGTACCATGAGTTGGTAGATGAAGGGTTTCGTTATGAGAGCTCATACCAGGATAATTATTGATCCGTTCACAGCGAATTTTCAAAGTAGTTACGCAGGATTCTGATGGTTCACACTCGGAAATAAAAAGTATCAATTGATACCGTGGACAAGTTGTGGTAATCTTTAGTTAGGTATCAATTGATACTGTCTAGGATATCATAGTAGGGAGGTGAAAAAGTGAGTTTGGAGGAAACGTGTAAGACTGTCCTTGCGGAGATGAAGCAATTAATACTTGAAGGAAAGAAACACTTCGTAAGGCGAAATCGACAAGGTAAAAATTATTTGCAACAACTTCTCGATATGAACTTAACCAGTATTGATGCAGCGTGGGAGTGCATCGTAAATGACCTAAATCATACTCATTATCACTCCGGTCCAATGCATGACCATCAAGATGGACCTGGAAGTCCCCTGGTCGTTTGGGTGTTCAAAATGGAAATAAACGGAGTCATTGCTTACATCAAGTTAAAGATTGAGACGAACGGACGTGGCTGTGTCTGCCTCTCATTTCATGAAGACGAACCATAGAACTTAATACTTAACGATTATATTGCAGAGAAAAATATGTGAGTGGTGGATGGGCTCCTTCCCCCATCCCCAACCTTAAAATTTTAAACTCACTTTATATCATAAAATAAACATTAAACTATATTCTACGAATTATTCATTGGAGGAAAATTCATATGTTGAAAAGGATAAGGTATTGTGATGAGTGCCGTTGCGAACGCGAAGCCGTGGTCAAAGAAAGGAACTCCACATACACTTACCGGAATGAGCAGTTTGAGATTATTGAAGAGTACGCTGAATGCACAGAATGTGGAAATGCTGTTACTGATGAAGAACTGGATAATAAAACCCTCAAACAGGTGAGTGACCTTTATCAAATTAAGCACTCTGTTAATCCGGAAATGTTAAAGGAAATAAGAAAGGGATATGATCTTTCACAATATTTGTTTGCGAAGCTTTTGAATATGGGTATTGCGACAATTAAGCGATATGAACTGGGCACATCTTCTCCGGATACAACTCAGATTGGAATCTATAAGCTGCTGAAGAGTAATCCGAAATCAATCATGCAGTTTTTTGAACAGAACAAAAGCAACTTCGAACCGGATGAATTGAAAACGGTGGAAAAAAAGCTCGAGTCATTCATTGATAATGATGATATCGAGGATTCAAGTCAGCGATTATTGGAGAAAACATATGAGCCGCATAATAATACGATTGAGACAGGGGGGATCACATTTAACTATCAAAAACTGTTCCACATGATTTTGTTTTTCTCCAGAGAACATGTTTTGAAAACTAAACTCATGAAGTTATTATGGTACTCTGACTTCCTCAGATATAAGAGAACACAAAAGCCAATAAGTGGCACCCCATATTGGCATTTGCCATATGGTCCTGTCCCTAAAAAGCATGATTTCGTATTGGGAACAATGGCAGGACTGGATCTTATTTCTATCCGGGAAGAGGAAAATCCTGAAGGATACACGATGATACTCATTCAGGCTAAGAAGGATTTTGATCCCAATATTTTTGATCATGCAGATTGGGATGTACTTCGTTACGTGGAAGATTATTTTAAAACATATGGATCCAGAAGGATCAGTGACTTCGCTCATGAAGAAGAAGCATGGAAACAAACCAGAGACGAACAAATTATCTCTTACGAATATGCGGAATCACTTCGATTAAATTGATTAAAGAGGGGCTGTCCAGAAAGTCAATGTAAACTGACTGCTGGACGCCCCGTTTATGCGGATGAAAGAAGACCACATGAAAAACGGTCAACTGAAACTGGGTTACAATGTACAACTGGCGACGGAAAACCAGTTTATTTTGTTCTACAGTCTGCACCAATGCCCTACCGATACGCGCTGCTTCCTCCCTCATCTGGAGCGACTAGCGGCGTCTTCTTTGCCGATACGGGCTATGGCTGCGAAGAGAACTACTTGTATGCGATCGGAGAAGAAAAAGAGCCCCGTTTCGACTTCCTGATTCCCTATGGTGGCTATAAGAAAGAAAAAACCCGTCGGTACAAGAAGGACATCCGTCACGCATCCAACTGGACATATGAAGAGTTGGAAGATCGGTTCGTTTGCCCGAATGGCCGCTACGTTTCCTTTATGAAATACAAAACCAGGAAAACGGCATCGGGTCTGGAGCAAAGTTTCAAGATCTATGAATGCGAAGAGTGCAGCGATTGTCCACTCAAACCGGCTTGTACGAAAGCAAAAGGCAACCGTCAGATACACTGGAACACGATTTGGGAATAGCTAAAAGTTAAGGCAAAAATAGCCCTTGAGGATGACGAGAAATCCGCGATCTATGCTCGATGTAAAGTCGAGGTCGAAAGCGTGTTCGGTCACATCAAGGACAAGCGGTCGTTCCGTCGGTTCTCCTTGCGAGGACTGGAGAAGGTGCACACTGAGTTTGGGATTGTGGCTTTGGCCCACAACTTACTGAAGGTGGCGGGTATCCGCCTCGCCACTTTCCAGCAAAAACAAAAAAGTTGGACGGGAAATATTGCGTTTTCCCGTCCAACTTTTTTATTTTGGGGACTTATTAGACAGCCCCGTGAACCTCTAAATTATTCAGATGTCTTTTACAACGAAAACCTAGATAGAAAAATCAATATACGTACTGTGAGTTTTAGTAGAAATTGTACCTACTCCCTCAATTAAAACAACCAAACTTAATGTTCCCTCAATATAAGCAGTTCCACCGGTTTTCTTTGAATTTAAATCTACATAGGACCTATCAGAATTATGTTTCCAAGTATTCATAGGATGAAATCCAATTAGTTCACTAGATGTTACAGCTTTGGATATTTTTCCATTATCATAAGTTACGGTAACATACCCCATAACAGTTTGGGTCAGGGCGCTAGCGACAACTTTTTCAAAAGTTTTTGTTGCAAACGGAGTAACAACACCAGGCTTAGGCTTAACTGGTCCATTTAATTTTACCGTTTGAGTTTGACCATCTTGATCCTTTAAATAGAATAACAAAGCGGCATATTCATCTACATTATTTACTTTTATTCCTTTATGTCCTTCGCCAGTAGAATTATTGATTGTTTTTGCATCAATAGTTCCGTCCAAGGTAAAACCAGCACTTTTTCTAACTTCTTCATAAGTTTTGAATTTATTGGTGTATTTTGTTAAGTACTCTGATTCTACAATATCGGCAACAGTTAGAAATTGAGAATCATCAACTACTTGCGCAGAGGAAATTTCAGAAACATTAAAAAGCGATTGGAGATGTAGTATTAGCAGAAGCATAGTTTGGCACTACCAGAGAAGATACCAATAAACCAGTACTTAACAAATACGGAACTAACTTGTTAGTTTTTTTCATGACGGATTGTCAAGCCAAGTGCGACACTGCCTCCATGAATGATTCGTAGGCGGTCTTCCAACCCAAACACTTTCTTGGACGATTGTTAATGAGATATAACGCATGGATCAATTCTTCCGTTGATACT
>NZ_BAAIYG010000022.1:0-84287 GCF_057543335.1 Brevibacillus sp. YAE8 | reverse complement strand
CCGCTTGCCTGTTCGCTCGGCCTTCCGCTTGCCTGTTCGCTCGGCCTTCCGCTTGCCTGTTCGCTCGGCCTTCCGCTTGCCTGTTCGCTCGGCCTTCCGCTTGCCTGTTCGCTCGGCCTTCCGCTTGCCTGTTCGCTCGGCCTTCCGCTTGCCTGACCGCCGCTTAGCTTACGCTCGCGGCGTCAGACGGCCGCGTTTCTTTTCCGTACACGAGCAGGACGGTTGTGCCGACGAACAGCACGATCGTAAACACGCTGAAAATGAACGTATAGCTGTAGTGCAAGGCCGAATAGTAGCCGACGAGATAAGGCGCGATAATGCTGCCAATCCGCCCGATGCCGGAAGCGACGCCAGAGCCTGTCGCGCGCAGAGGCGTCGGGTAGTTTTCCGGCGTGTAGGCGTACAAAGCGCCCCAAGCGCCGAGATTGAAAAAGGAGAGCAACGCGCCTGTGACCAGCAGCTCGGTCGTCCCGCTGCTCTGCCCGAAGGCGAACGCCATCACGGCGGTCATCAACAAAAAGGTTGCCAGCGTCTTTTTGCGGCCCCAGTTTTCCACGAGGTACGCTGCGGCGAAGTAGCCCGGCAACTGCGCCAAGGTCATAATGAGGACGTACTGAAAGCTTTTAATCATCGTAAAGCCTTTGTCCACGAGCACGGACGGCATCCACAAAAACATGCCGTAGTAGGAAAAGGCGATGGCGAACCAGACCGCCCACAAGGCGATCGTTTCCCGCTTGTGCGAGGTGAGCAGCTTCTGCAGCGGCACCTGCTCGGCGCGCTGCTGGAACTGGGGCGATTCGGGAATGGCCCTGCGCGCGTACCACGCGTACACAATCGGCAAGGCCCCGATGATGACCGCCACTCGCCAGCCGTACTCCGGGATGATGAAGTACGAGATCACCGCTGCCGCGATCCAGCCAACGGCCCAAAAGCTTTCCAGCAGCACGACGGTACTCCCGCGTTTTTCCGGGGGCGCGAACTCGTTGACGAGCGTGGAGGCAACAGGCAGCTCTGCGCCCAGGCCCAAGCCCATAAAAAAGCGGAAGAGCAGCATGGTGAGAAAGCCTGTGGCAAAAGCGCTGGCGAAGCTGGCCGCGCCAAACAGCAGGAGTGTGAGGAGAAAGACTGGCTTTCGCCCGATCCGGTCTGCCATGTAGCCGCCTGCAATCGCCCCGATAGCCATGCCTACGAGGTTGCCGGTCCCCAAGAGGCCGGCTTCTTCCGGAGACAATCCCCATTCTTGCCTGAGTGCAACCATAATAAATGATAAAAGGGCAACATCCATCGCGTCGAACATCCAGCCAAAGCCGGCTGCCCAAAACACTTTTTTGTAAGGTGCTGACATTTGTTTTCCCTGCTTTCTTTTCGTTTGCGCGCATTCACGCCTTGTAAACATTTCGCGTGTCGTTCGTTTTTCCTGCCCGCAAATAAAAGTTCGACGATTTGCAGCTAGTTTTTCCCTTTGGGTGGGAAGTCATTAGTTTTTTTGATGTGGGGGAAGAAGTTTAGCCAGGGTTTATTAGTTATTTTGAATCGTTGAAAGTGGTTACTAAAAGCCCTTTATCGCGGCCATAGTGGTGGCGAGGAAAGAGAAGAAATCGCTGTAGCTTCTTGGGCTCCCTGCGCGGAAGCTTCACTGCCCGGCTCCGGGGAAAAAGCGAAACCGCGTCCAAAGTGGTCCTTTCGAGGATGTAGCTCAGAGTGGACGCTTAAAAGCGTGTTTCGCTTTTTCCCCTCCACCTCGGTTGGGTTCCCAAAGAGCTTTCGCTTATTTCTTCTCTTTCCTCGTCAGGGGCTTGCGGGGGTGGGCGGGGGTTAAAAAAACTTTAAAAGCTTGGGTGAGGATGCAATTTCGTGGGTGCTTGGTGTCTTTTTCACAAACGAATCATGCAGTCTGGTTCATTTGCAAAAATCGACGCTACTTCCCTCTGGCGTTTGCTTTTCATGTCAGTTTAACAAAGGCCGACCTTGAGCGGTTTCTCCTGTTTCCTCTCCGCTACAGCAACGATCAACTCCCTTTCTTTTAAAAACCCAATCGAGCCAAGCTCCCCGGCCCCTCAGAGGAAACAGGAGAAACAAGCGAAGGTCTTTGGGGCTATTACTGAGGTGGAGAGGAAAAAAACAAGCCAGAACAACGTCACTTGTTCTGACCTGCAAAAACGATCAATGCGCAGACGCGCCCTGGCCTTCCCATCCTTCTTTTTTCGGCGGGACCGCCCGCTTGATAAACAACGAAATGAGCCAGGCAAGCACGACAAGCGCGAAAGCGAGCAGGAATGCGCTTTTCATTCCTGCCATCATGGCGAGCACCTTTTGGGTGGCATCTGCTTCTGCTCCCCCGACCTGCTCCAAGTAACGGTTGGTGCCGTTTGTCATGATCGTGACCAGCAGAGCCGTCCCGACTGCTCCCGACACTTGCTGCAGCGTGCTGATAATGGCGGTGCCGTGCGGATAAAGCTGCGGCGGCAGCTCGTTCAAGGCGTTGGTCATGACCGGCATCATCAGCATCGAGATGCCCAGCATCAACAGCGTGTTCAAGATCATGATGGTCGCATACGAAGTAGACAAGGTAATAAAAGCGAATTGCCACAGCGTGTTGCCGACGAGCGCCAGGCCGATGACAGCCAGCCATTTGGCCCCGAACTTGTCGAACAGGCGCCCGGTAATCGGCGACATGATCCCCATGACGATCCCGCCCGGCAGCATGACGAGTCCTGCCTCAAACGGGCTGTAGCCCAGTGCGTTCTGGAGGAAGATCGGCAATAGCATCATTGCGGAAAACATCGCCATCATGACGATCATCATGATGACAGTCGACATCCGAAATACTTTATACGTAAAAGTGCGCAGATCAAGCAGCGGCTCGGCCAGGCGCAACTGCCGCCAGGTGAACAGGATGAGGGCGACAACCCCGATGGCGATCGGCCAAAGCACCTCGTTGCTCCCCCAGCCGCCAGAACCTTCTCCCGCGCTGCTGAAGCCAAACACGATGCCCCCGAAGCCACAGGTAGACAACAGCAGCGAAAGCACGTCAACGCGCGGGCGAGAAGTTTCCGTCACGTTTTTCAGTCGGAAATAGGCGAAAGCGATCACGAACAAAGCAATCGGCAATACGCCGTAAAAGAGCGCGCGCCAACTGAAATGTTCGACGACGATGCCGGACAGCGTCGGTCCGATCGCCGGTGCAAACGTAATGACAATCCCGATCGTTCCCATCGCGGAACCGCGTTTTTCAATCGCGACGACGGACAGCACCACATTCGTCAGCAAAGGGAACAACAGCCCCGTTCCCGCAGCTTGCAGCACCCTGCCGACCAAAAGCAGGCCGAATCCCGGCGCAATCGCCGCCGCGAGCGTCCCCAGCGCGAACAGCCCCATCGCAGACAAAAACAACGCCCGCGTTGTAAACCGTTGAATGAGAAAGGCGGTAATCGGGATCAATACGCCAATCACCAGCAAATAGCCCGTTGCCAGCCATTGCGCCTTGCTAGGAGAAATGCCGATGTCATCCATAATTTTCGACAAGGCCACGTTCAGGAGCGTCTCGTTGAGAATGGCTACAAAAACGCCGAGGATCATGACCATGACGACGAGGAAGTTGCTCCTGCTCCCGAACGTCCCTCCGCTCTGCTTTGCATCTTGATGATTTTCCACTTGGTTTCTCCTTTCGATCGTCCAATTGCGAGTATGCGCACTCACTTCATCTCTTCTCTAAATCGGTAACCCATCCTATCCTACCATGACCCATAGCTTGTGATTTCTTTTCGATTGCTATGATGCCAAGATCAATAAAACTGCCTCCAGTCGGAAAGCAACCGCAAAGAGCGCAGTTGGTCGTCAGCCCGCTGTGCAGACTCGCGAAATTCGCTCGGCGATACGCCCACTTTTTCGGCAAATCGGCTGGAAAACGTCCCAAGGCTCTGCTGCCCGATTTCCCGGCCGATATCGCGAACGCTCATGTTCGTGCGCAGCAGCAAATCCTTCGCCTTCTGCAAGCGCATCGAGGAGACGTAGTACAGCGGAGACAGGCCGATCCTTTCCATGAAAATACGCGCAAAATGGTATTGGCTGTAGGCAACATGACTGGCCAAACGGGAAAGTGGCAGAGGTTGACTGCATCGTGCTCGTGATGACGGCGTCTTTTCGGCGGATGAAAACCGTCGTCACGTCCCGGTACAGCTTCGGCACCGCATGCAGATGAACTTGCCCGCTTTCAGCCATGTGCCGTACCGCCGACCTGGGCAAAATCGTCATGCCGATGCCTGCTGCGACACCGCCGATGATCGTTTCATACGTTCCAAACTCCATGACCTTTTTCGGAATCAAGCCTTCCAGCTTCATCCAGCTCTCCAGCCGCTCGCGGAACCCGCAGCCTTTGTTGTACAAAAGCAGCGCCTTTTCCCGTAACCTCCTCAAGCGCAAAGGAGCTTCCTTTGGTAACGAGCACCAGCTCCTCGGTAAAAACCTGCACCTGCTCGATCAACGGATGGCTGATCGGCCCCGTCACGAACGCCCCGTCCAGCTCCACATCGAGTACGTGCTGGAGCAGACGCTCGGTTACGCCAGCCGTAAGCGAGAGATCGACCTGCGGATACCGGCTGCAATAGGCCGACAACAGGTCAGGAAGCCGATTGATCGTCTCGACCATGCCGATGGAAAGCACGCCGGACGGCACGGACGTCTGATGAAAAAATCGGTGCATATCCTCCATTTTCGCCAAAATATCGCGCGAAAAAGCTTATGGGAGAAACAGGCACGATCGCTGCCTCCATCATGGAAGTGCTCATGCCGATGATCCCCATCGCGCTGCTTGCCCTGCATACCAGAAAATGGCCGCCGGCTTATGCGATCACGAGCATTGCCATCGCTTTGGCCGGGGCGCTCTTGGTCATTACAAACGGGAGCCTGGCCTTCTTCGTCACGGCAAGCGACCAGCTTTTCCCGCTGCTGCTCATCTTCACAGGCGTCGTCGGCTGGGGCGTCTACTCGATGGGGAGCGCGCGTTTTGGCGGCTGGTCGACGCTGCGCTACTCGACATTGACGTGCTTGCTCGGCACAGGCGCCTCTTTTGGCGTGGTCGCGACTGCCACTCTGCTTCAATGGATACCCGCCCCGAGCTGGGAAAGCATCAGCTCGATCCGCTATGAAATGGCCTTCATGGTCCTGCTGCCGGGACTAGTCGCCCTGTTAAGCTGGAATGAAGGGATAAAAAGGCTCACTCCGCTCAACGGGATCTTGTTCATCAATCTGGTTCCGGTCACGACGTTTGCCTTGATGGCGCTTCAAGGCTACGAAATCAGCATGTTCGAGTTTTACGGCACGTTGCTGGTCATTTTTGCCCTGATCCGCAACAACCATTTTCAGCGAAAACAGCTCCGATACGGGAAAAGGCCGGAAAAAACCAAGCGGGCCGGGGGGCCGACTGCGTGATTCATCGATCGAGACGATCAGCCGAAAAAACAACGGGATTCGCGAGAGCATGCCCTGCCCTTCGCGAATCCCTGTTTCTGCCAATCAGCTATCCTGTTTTCGCCTCGCCGCCGCTCATTGCTTCTGTATATGCTGCAAGCTGTTTTGCAAGACCTGCTGGAATGGCTCAGCGACGATTTTTCTCCAACTGAGCACTTCTGGCCACTCCCTTTGCGGCTCGTCCACCCCGATATACACCAAAACTTTCGGATCGTCACTGGGCGCAAATCCGATCACGGAAACAACGTACTTTCCGGTTGCGTTCCCCTGCTGATCGGTCTTCTCTATCACACTAGGCTTTCCCGCTACCGAATAATCTTCCTGCGCAAGACGAAGGCCAACTCCGGAGCCGTGAACGCGGTTGACCACAGAGTCCAATATGTCGCGAACTTTTTCCGCCGTTTCCTCCGAGACGACCTGGCGGATCATGTAACGGCTGTTCTCCCCCACTCCCGCCTGTTTAAACAGATGCGGCTGCATCAGTTTTCCGCCATTGGCGATCGCCCCCACCGCAGCAACCTGTTGCAGAGGAGTAACCGCACCGCCCAGCCCCGTGGCCGCCAAAGCTACCTGGCGCGGCTCGTCCAGCTTGGGAAGCTGCCCCGCCTCTTCATCTGCCACCCCTGCCCCAGTTTTTTGCCCGAAGCCAAATCGCTGCAAATATTGTTGCATCGTCTCCCGCTGCAATCGTTCGTGGGCAAGCTTGGCGAATGCCACATTCGAGGAACGAAGAACTCCTTCCAGATAGGTGATTTTCCCCCAGCCGATGCCGTTGTTGAAATCTTTGATCGGTTCGCCCGGAATATCGGTGTACGTCCCGGATTCGTAAATTTCGCGCGGATCAAACTTGCCTTCCTGTATCGCTGCCGCCAGCGTCACAATCTGATAGGCCGCGCCGGGGTCAGGCATTGCTTTTACCGCGCCGTCAAAACGACTTTCGCTTTCATCCTTCCCCCGACTGCCTATCCCCAAAATCTCGCCGCTGTTCGGGTCGGCGACGATGACTGTCACGCTTTTCGGACGAACAGCTTCGTGCGTCTGCGCGAGCGCCTTTTCCACATACGACTGGATTTGCGAGTCGATCGTCAGCACAAGGTCCGTCTCCGCCGCTCCCGCAGCCGGCCGACTCTCGCCCTCTGTCTTCTGGCTACCGGGAGGGGATGGAGCTTGTGACGGGGGCAGAAACGGAGAAGCGAGCCACACCGCTGCCAAAAAAGCGGCGATCCCTCCGATAGCTTTGCGGGACGTTGTCCGTCCTTTCCGCTTTTCGAGCAGCGCCTTGTCCTGGCGAAGCTGACGAATGATGTCGCGCTGCTTGTCCTCCTCCATGCTGAGCCTCGGAAATGATTGCAGCAGCCTGCTAATCTCTTTTTCTTCAGAAGATGACGTCATGTAGCTGGACCTCCTTGCCGCGATTGCGCATTCGTTTTTGCAGCTCTTTGACTGCCCGGTGCAGCGTGGTGCTCACTTTTGCTTCGCTCCACCCCAAAATTTCGGCTGTCTCCTCCGTCGATACGCCTTCGATCAGGCTCAAGATCAAAACTTCGCGATACGTCCTTTTGAGCTGGTTCATCGTCTGGTACACCTCTTGTAGCTGCTCCTTTAACACCAATGCTTTCTCCGGCGTGCGCTCCCTGGAACGGAGAAACCGGAGGATCGACTCCGGGAACCAGTCGATCATTTTTTGCTTGCGCAGATGATCGATCGCCGTGTGCCGCGCGATCGCAAGCAGCCACGTCCTGGGCTGCGCCCTGCCTTCATAGCCGGACAAGGCTTTCAGCGCCTTCGTGAATACTTCCTGAACCAAATCCTCCACGTCTCTTCGGCCTGTAAAATAGGCCAGGTACTGGTACACATCGTTGCCGTATCGTAGAAACCATTGCTCGATTCTGTCATCCGGCTCCATTGCTTCGCTCCTTCATCTAACGTTGTTCTTATTGATTAGACGAAAAAATAAAATTTGCTTACATTTTTTGCGCAAAAAAAGAAAAAGCCGCCAGCTCCACAGCCAGGCGGCCTTGCTCGATCTCTTATTATATTTCGTTCAAGCGCTCTTCCAAACGGTCCCACGTCTCCGTGATGCCTTGCAGCATGCCCATGTCCATGACCGTCTTGAGCGCCTCTGCGGACGCGTATTCCGCCCGGTTGACCAGCTTCGTTTTGCCGTCCACGTCGATAAATTCCAGCGTGACCTCTGTCGACGGCAGCGACTCGTCCACGTTTCCTTCTGCATCGGAGAAGTAGTCGACGTAGACGATCTTGTTCGGCTCGTCGATCTCCTTGTACACGCCTTTGCCCCACGATTCCATGCCGTAATACTCGCCCTGGCTCTGATCGGCACACTTCATGCAGTAATGCCAGACGCCTTCCGGGCGAAAATCAATGTGGCAAACCGGAACCTCCCAGCCTCTCGGTCCCCACCAGCGCTTGAGATGCTCCGACTCTTTAAACATCTGGAACACAAGCTCGCGCGGTGCGTCGAAAACACGCTCCAGCACCAGTACGCGATCTCCTTCTACTCTCGACACCATTGCGTTTCTGGACATGACGATTCCTCCTCGTTTTTGTACACTCTAGAATTTTTCCTTGTTCTGCAATTCCCGCAAGTAGTCTTCCAGATTGTCGTACCTTTGTTCCATGATGCGCTGGAATGATTTTACCCAGGCATCGAGCGCCTGGAACGGTTCCGGCCGCAGTCGGTAAATCCGGCGGTTCGCCTCGGCTTTGGCTTCCACAATGCCGTTGTCGCTCAACACCTTCAAGTGCTTCGAGGCTTGGGGCTGGCGAAGTCCGAGCCGATCGGCAATCTCGCCCACAGTCAAAGGACCGTCGCGCAAAAGCTCTACGATCTGCAGACGATTCGGTTCAGCCAAAGCGCCCAGCGTTGTCATGCCCATGTCCGGATTGTTCCCTGACATGTCATTCACCTCATTACATGATGATTTCTCGGTATTTTCTCATCTCCATTGCCACTCCAGTCATCTGTCTGTTATCCATAATATACGCGATAGGGAATATTCTCGTAAAGGAATATTTTAAAAAAGGAAACGCTCGTCTGTCCAACAGTCTTCCCCAAAAAAAGAAGCCGGAAGAAACATTGCGTTTCTTTCCCGCTTCTACTGTGCCGAGCGCATGGTTATTGCTTTTTCAGCAACATCGCCCCGATCTCCCCAAGCAGCATTTCCTTGCCGATTGGGCCAAACGCTTTGATGTTGAACGTTTCGTTCGTCACTTCATAAAGATGGCCTTGTTGAACGGCTTTGTTGCTGTTCCAAACCGAGCTCTTTTTCAGCTCTGCGTAAACCTCATCCGCTTTGCCGCCGAAGTTGACGAGGAACAGATGGTCCGGCTGAAACTTCGACAGTCCTTCCAGCTCGACCATTTCCATTGTTTTATCGGCAGGTGTTCCCGCTGCCGGCTTTAAGCCGAGATCCGAGAACAGGATGTCCGCATAGCCGTAGTTTCCGTACACACGGAACAGTTTCGGCGTTACAGCGAGGAACATGAAGCTCTGTCACCGTATGTCTGCTTGAGCTGCTCGCGCATTGTTTTCGTCTTCTCGTCGTAGCCAGCCAGCCATTTGTTCACATCTTCTTCCTGTCCGAACAGGCGGCCGATTTCTTTAAACTTGTCCCGCCATTTGTCCATGTCTGTTTCCAGCACGACCGTTGGCGCGATTTTGGACATTTGCTCGTACAGCTTTTGCTGGCGGTTGTTCATAATAATCAGGTCTGGCTTTGTTTCCACTACCGCCTCCAGATTGATGGAGTCATCCCACATCCAGCCAACCGGTTTTACATCTGTCAGCTTGTCCGCTATGTGGGACATAATCTTTGTTTTGTATGTATTCGCCGTTGCCACCGGCTTGTGTCCCAAAATCAAAAGTTCCTCGGCTGCCCCCGACACGTCTGCAATCCGTTTCGGCTCCGCCGGAATCGTCACTTCCCCCATCAGATGCTTGACGACGCGTGTCTTTGGCTGCGTATCTGCTTCCGATGCGGTTTGGCTTGTGCCACAACCCGCCAATACGGCTACGGCTACGGCAACCAAGCAGGCCAGTGCGATTCGTGCTGTTTTTTTCATGCGTTCATTTCTCCTTGCTCCATGGTGTTTGGTGTAAACTATTTTTATGATAATAATTCTCATTATCAGTTGCAGAGTAGATAATCACATATTCGAACGCTTATGTCAATGATTTTTATTTGCGTCGTGCATATAAAATCAAAAAAGAGGCCGTCCCGTTGTCTTGCGACGATTGGGACAGCCTCCTTTTCATTTTGAAACGTTACCTTTTAACTTGGTGCAAACGATCACGTCTGCCCGGCCGTATCACGGTCACGGGGATCACCATGATAACGCTTGCTCCCGAGCCAACCGAGCAGCCACTGTGCGATCCGCGTCCTGGCTACCTGCTAGGGCTAGGACCCTCCCCTGCTCGTGTGGTCAAAAAATTTCCGTGGCATCGGGCGCAAGCCGGGAAACACGCTGCAAATAGTGCGTCACCCGCTCGTCATCCCCCTGCGGGTACGCGTAGCCCAAGGCAGCCGCCACCTCGTTTGCGACCTCGCGGAACAGCTCCCCCATCGCAAACAGTGCCGCCCAGACGCCTTCGTAGCTGCCGCCGGGATAGGTGGACAAAAGCTTTTGCCACCGCTCGGCAGTCAGATGTGCCTCCAAATATTTGCCGCCCTTCCCGATGCTCACGGAAAAATCGGTTTGAATGCCTACCCGCCACTCGACCATTTTCATCAACATCGGCCGGACGTAGCGCTCCAGATGCTCGATGGCAAACAAAATTTCCCGTCGCCACAAGCCTTTTGCCACGTACGTCGAGACCCACCAAAATTCGTTGCAGCAGTCGCGGAAGTATTCCGCGGAAGGCCGCTTCACCCAGTAGTCCTCGTCCGTCGACGGCGGCACCTCCGGCAAGCATTGATCTTTGTCCAGCAACACGCGCAGCAGCTTGTCCTCCCGGAAGTACTCGTCCTTTTCGTCCAGCGGAATCAAGGTCAGGTCGATCCGGTTGCCGTCCGTAAACAGCATCAGGTAGGAAAAGCGTCTGCCCAGGTCTGGCGGAAACATCGCCATATCTTCGGGCGTTTGCAAAATGATTCGCTCGCCAAACACATCAATCCAGTCAGGGTCATCCAAAAACGATTGCATGTCTGTGACAAGATAGCTGATGTCGTAATCCTGAAACATATCTTTCGGAGCGCGCGGGTTGGTCCGCGAGCCTTCCAGCGTCACGGCGCGAATCCGTTCGTCTGCGCGCGCGAAGTCCAGCACCAGCTCCATCATTTCTCGTTCACTTCTCATCGTCTGCTACCACCTTTTTTTGTGACAGGCGGCTCGCCGTTTTCCGGCGAAGCGGCAACAACCGCTTGCGATCAGCGAAACCGTCACGTCCGTTTGTTTTTTGCCGTGCCTGGCTTTGCCTGTGCCAAAAAACAACAGACTGGCGGCGGTCCGCGAATCCGCTTCGGACGATGCGTGTTTTATGCGATCAGCAAGGAGACGAACGCTTCCCGGTCGAGGTTGCCGAAAAACTCCTGCAGGTTGACGCCGGCGAGCCGCTCGCTGACAGACGCGCGATCATACGGCGTATCGCGCAGCAGTTCCTCCAACTCGGCTACGTCTCGCACGCCGAAGAAGTCTCCGTATATTTTCGCTTCCTTGATTTTTCCCTTCTCGATATCGAGCTGCACCTCAATGCTGCCAATGTTCTCAAACCGCTTCGTCTGGCGGTAGTTGCTCTTCGGCGATTTGCCGTAGTTCCAGTCCCAGCTCTGGTAGCGGGCTTTGGACAGCTCGTGAATCTTCGCCCAGTCTTCGTCGGTCAGCTTGTATTCCTCGACCTGGCCCTCCCCGAAAATGGAATGGAGAATCGCCAGGCGAAACTCTTCAATCGTCATCGGCTGCGGCAAAAACTCGGAGATGTTGGCGACGCGGCTGCGAATGGACTTGATGCCCTTCGACTGGATTTTCGCGGCGTTTACTTTCAGGGCAGACACCACGTTTTCCATTTCGGAGTCAAACAGCAGCGTGCCGTGGCTGAACATCCGGCCTTTGGTCGAATACTGCGCATTGCCGGAAATTTTCCGCTCTCCGACCTGAATGTCGTTGCGTCCGGTCAGCTCCGCCTCGACGCCCAGCTTTTTCAGCGCCTGGACGACCGGCTCGGTGAATTTGCGGAAGTTGTGAAAAGACTCGCCGTCGTCGTTGGTGATGAAGCTGAAGTTGAGGTTGCCGAGGTCGTGGTAGACGGCTCCGCCGCCAGACAGCCTGCGCACGACATGGATGTTGTTTTCCTCGACGTAGGCGGCATTGATTTCTTCGATCGTGTTCTGATTTTTTCCGATGATGATCGAAGGTTCATTTATGTAAAACAACAAGTAATCTTCGCTTGCGGGCAAATGTTTCAGCGCGTATTCCTCAATAGCCAGATTGATGCGGGGGTCTGTAATGCCTTGGTTATCTATGAATTTCATCACGCAGCCTCCATCCCAATTCGTTCTCTCTCTTCTATCATACCACGACTCGCTGGCAAACACTGCAAGATCGCCTTTTCTCCATTCCTGGACATTGCCAGGCAGACTTGCTACATATCGTTCGGAAAAATTCGAAATTTTCTGCTGAATTAGACTAAATCTATTTCTAGCTTTTGTCGATAACTATACATAGGTATTTTAGACTAAACCTAGACGAATCTTTTTCCCTACTGTGCGTCTATGAAAAATGGTCGGCCCGTGGAGATCATCTTGGTGTTTCATTCATCCGAAATCTTATGAAGCAGTGAGGTGTTCAGTTTTATGAAAGCAGTCCAGCATTCCCAATCCGTATCATTGCGTACCAAGCTCGTGATGATGTGTCTGCTGCTGCTGGCAATCCCCAACCTTATCATCGGCTTTCAAGGCTACAACTCTGCCAGCGCTGGACTGAGCGAACTAGGTTCGCGCATCCTGAAAAACAACGTGCATCTGACGATAGAGATGATCGAAGTCCTGCAAAAACAAGTCGACGCAGGCAAAATCAGCATAGAAGATGCACAAGAGCAAGTGAAGCAGCACATCCTCGGTCCGAAGCAAGCGGACGGAACACGAACGATCAACCCGAACATCGACTCCGGTGCGAGCGGCTACATGTTTGTACTGGACGAAAAAGGGAACATGGTCGCCTCGCCCACCATCGAAGGGCAAAACCAATGGGAGACGCGAGATCCCGACGGCACCTACTTTGCCCAGGAAATGATTAAGCATGGACTGGCAGGCGGCGGTTTTACCTACTATCAATGGAACAAGCCTACTAACCCCAATGTTTTGTACCCCAAGATCGCCTACTCCAAATTCGATCCTCACTGGGGCTGGATTGTGAGTGCGAGCACTTACATGGATGACTTCAACGGTCCAGCCAACAAAGTGTTGTACGACCTCCTGATTACACTCGGCATTTTCCTTTTGATCGGCTTTGTCGTCTCCTGGTTTTCCTCCCTGCATATTTCCAAACCGATTATGCAGATGGCACAACGTGCGAAGCAAGTGGCAGAGGGCGACCTGACAGGAGCAAAAATCGAGGTGAAAAACCGGGATGAAATCGGCCAGCTCGCCGAAGCCTTCACACTGATGACGGACCATCTGCGCCAACTGATCTCGCGCGTACACCTCGGCTCGGAACAGGTCGCTTCCACCTCCGAGCAACTGACGGCCAGTGCCGAGCAGACGAGCAGGGCGACCGAGCAAATCGCCGTGACCATGCAAGAAATGGCGGTAGGGACAGAAGAGCAGTCGAAAACGGTCGAGGCTTTGCCGTTGTCGCGAACGAGGTGCGAATTCTCGCGGAGCAGTCTGCAAAATCTACGCAGCAGATCAAGGAGTTGATCGCCGCGATTCAGGTCGAAACGAACAACGCCGTACAGGCGATAGAGTCGACGACGTTCGAGGTGGCAGCCGGAATCGAAGTGGTCAACGGCGCAGGCGAAGCCTTCCACGGCATCTTGTCGGGAACCCATGAGGTCGCACAGCAAATCCGGGAAGTCTCCAGCGCTACCCAGCACATGTCGGAAGGCGCTTCGCAAATCGTCCAAGCCATCGAAGCCATTGCCAAAACAGCGGAGTCCACTGCTTTTGGCACGCAAAATGTGTCCTCCGCCGCCGAAGAGCAGTTGGCTTCGATGGAGGAAATCTCCTCCTCTGCTGCCGCCTTGTCAAAGATGGCGGAAGAGCTGCAAGAGTTGGTCAAGCAGTTCAAGGTGTAGCCTGTTCCTCTGGCACCGCCGCAGAGCGGAACCGTCGTCCGTGTCGTGAACGATATCGTCGACAATGTACCCGCAGGCACGATGAACGAGACGCAGCCCGCCGAAAATGTGGTCGTGACCGATCACAGCAACGGGGAGTTCAGCTAGCTCGCCAATTTGAAAAAAGTTCGGTAAAGGCTTGTTTTTGAGCAAATCCATCCGCATCCAGTGAGAGCGCGGCTTGAACCCTCGCCATGTAAAGCGGGCTGAAGTACGGAAGGGCCTCGCCGCGGATCAACTGGATGGCGTTCTCCGCTCCGAAGCCGCTTTGCGCGTACTTGAGGCCAATCAGAAAAATAGCTGCCCTCTCCAAAATCGCAAACGCGGCGCTGCTGAGCAGGACAATCTTGGGCGGAATGCGGAAAACGGAGGCGGACACCCAAGCAAACACCCCGTACGGAACGGCGACCATAAACAGCCCGATAAAAGTCCCTGACGCGTCCCAATCGTGATCGAAAGGTTCATGATAGAAAACGGAATACAGCAGAAAAGCAAGCCAAAGGGTCAGCAAATAAAACGTCCCCAGCAGAGCCATTCCTTCCATTCCCTTTTTCATGCCCATTTCCCCCCTCCTGCTGGATCGGTTTTCCGGTCCTGCATACGCTTTGTGACGCTGTGAATGCCTTTCGTTGTTAAAAAAACAGACACCGTTTACAAGATTACGCCTGAAAAATTCCCTTTCAAAACTTCTTTCTCATGCTGATTTTTACATAAAAAGGATGCACAAATAGCCGTTCGATTCGCTTGCTTTTCAAATCGCTCAATGGTGACCTCACAAATGATTGTATCTCCCGTAAATACCGGCCTGATAAACTCAAAATTCATCGTGCGGGCGAGTACGTTGTAATCTCCCCCTACTTTGGTTGGCAAGGTAGCAGTTAATAACCCTTGGACGACCAGCCTTCCCTGTTCGTCCGGGGTAACATGATGAACTCCTTCATCACCGGAAATTTTCGTAAACCCTTTCACGTCTTCTGCCGTAAAAGTTCGTTCAAACGTGATAACCTCTCCCACTTTTAATGACACAGGAATCTCCTCCCTTATTTTCGAATGCCGACTGATCGCGCTCGTCCAGATAACTTCGCTCAATCATCTACATTGCCTGCGTCCTCCGCCATTCACATGCGACAAATATTCAAAGGCAGTTGTTCCATACACGCTTTTAAAGTGTTTATTTACATGCGCCAAATCAACAAAACCACATTCGGCGACTGCTGAATAAATATCTCTCTTTTTTTTCTATGAGTTGTTTGGCACGTTCTATCTTGCAATTAAGAAAGTACTGGTATGGTGAAATTCCGGTATGCGCCTGTTCCGGATGAAAAAGCATCACACCATTTTGATACGATAATTGCAAACTGCCATCCAACGTATAATGTTGAATCCCCCGCAATGTGACACCGATTGCATATTCCTTGTGGGAATGCTTTTTATACGTAAACTCCGTAATACTTGCCGCTAGGGCAGTAATACCTGCCGATTTTTTATAGATAAATTTGTCCATCCCGGTTCACCTCTTCCTTCGCTTCCCTACACCCATATCATTATGGCAGCATAAACCAAAAATAACGCCATGATTACATTCACTGTCTTTTTATGCTTCTGTAAAAACTGCCTGAAGATTGTACCGAAAACAATCCAGGTAATCATCGTTATCGCGATCACACTGAGAGTCACCGCAGGCATAGCGTTGTAGTAGGGCATGATATAGCTGCGAAAAACATTTAAAAACTGCATAAGGAAGCCGGTCAGAAAGGTGCCGGTCTGGTTTACAGTTCGGTCTGATGAATCCATTTTGTAAATTTGGTAAGCGAGATAGAACATATAAACGGTTCCGATTATCTGCATGATAATGAAAATTTGGGGGATGATCGTCGCCAGCATCGTATTCAACGTAGCAGAAACAGCAAGTAAGATTCCAAAAGCAATCGTTGCTCCATACGTATATTCCATTGCCTTTTTTGTCCCAAAATGATTCACTGTGGACAATATGACGATGTTAGTAGGTCCTGGTGTAAACGTAACAATAAAACAGTAAATTAGCAAAGATGTAATATTCATGAGAAAAACTCCTTTCAGGATTCTCATGTAATTTACACCTTAAAATGAATGGCGATATAGTACATTATTGCAGGATGCCGATACGTCTGTTGTGTAATATCATTGCGCAGCCAATGCCTCGGGCATTTTTTCGCCGTTGTCTTCGCACACACACTTCGTTTATGATCGAATCATGAATGAAAGGAGTGTGTCGCCAAATGAACACTAGCCCGAATATTGCGGAAATTGCCTCCCTGATCGGCGAGCCGTCCCGCGTCTCCATGCTGGTCAGCCTGATGGGCGGCAAAGCGCTTCCGGCTAGCGAGCTTGCCCGCCTCGCCAAGATCACCCCGCAAACAGCCAGCACCCATCTGGCCAAGCTGGTCGAAGGGGGGCTTTTGCAAAGCGAATCCCACGGCAGACACCGCTACTACCGACTGGCAAGCCCCGAGGTCGCTCACGCCATGGAGGCGCTTTTGACGATTGCGAACCCGGCGCCTGTGCGTTCGTTGCGCGAGTCCGACCAACTGCGGGTGTTGCGCTATGCGCGCACGTGCTATGACCATCTCGCAGGAGAAGTCGGCGTCGCCCTGACGCAAAAAATGATAGAGCTGCGGCTTTTGGAAGCATCCGGCCAAGACTTTGTGCTGAATGAAGCTGGCAAAGTTAAGCTGCAATCACTCGGCGTCGAGGTGGACGCCCGCCCGAAAAGCAGACGGCGCTTTGCCCGCCAATGCCTGGACTGGAGCGAACGCCGCCATCATCTCGCAGGCAGCCTCGGCGCTTCTCTGACCAACCGCTTGTTTGAGCTAGGCTGGATCGAAAGAATTCCCGGCGGCCGGGCTGTACGCGTCACGCCGGACGGCGCGGCCGGATTTCTCGCTGAATTTGGCTTGGAAGTCAAAATCGGCAAGGAACGCGTCTAGGCGAGCTTTCCTGAGGCCTTACGCTTTCGCCTTTGCCGCATGCGAGGAAGCAAGCAACTGTTTTTGGGGGCCAAACGTCCAGTTGACGAGAAAAATGCCCGCAAAAATCAACAGGCCCCCGGCGTACACGTGCCACATGACGACCTCCCCCAGCAGCACCCAGCCCGAGAGCACGCCGAAAAACGGGGCGAGAAACAGAAAAGCGCTGGTGCGGCCCGGATCTCCCTGACTGAGCAAGTAAAACCAGGTGGCGAACTGCACGATGGAAGCCATGATCGCAAGCCACAGCACGATCAACAGCGAAGCAGTGGTCACGATCAGCTTGGGCGTCTCCAGCGTCACGCCCATGAGCAGAAGCAGCAGGCCGCCGAACAGCATTTGATAGGCCGTCATCACCCAGACGTTAAAGCGGACGCCCCACCGTTTGACGAGGATCGTGGCAATCGACCAGGCGAGTGCCGAACCTAGCCCGAACAACGTCCCCGACTCCCACTGCAAATGAAAGCCGAGCGTGATGAACACGCCGCACAGCCCGATCAGCACCCCGAGCCATTGCGAGAGCCGGTAGGTGACTCTGAGAAACAACGTCCCCCAGATGACGACGAGCAGCGGATTTAGGAACGTCAAGATCGAAGACTCGCCCGCCGTAATCGTGCGCAGGCTCAAAAAGATACAGCCCATGACCGCCGCCGTCTGCAAAAAGCCGATCAAACCAAGCTGCCCCCACTCACGCCCCGATCTCGGGAGCGGTTTTTTCCGTACCCACAGCGCCAGCAACAGCCCGGCGAGCGTAAAGCGCAGACCGACGAGCAAAAGCGGCGAGAAGTAGGCCAAGCCGATTTTTCCTACCGCAAACGACGAGCCCATCAGCGACGTCGTGACCACCACGAGCATTCCGAACCACAACCGATTCATCTCGTTTCCTCCTTCTTGCAAACAGGTAGCAAGTGATACCGTCAGTGTACACAAAGGAAGTTACGATGCGGATCGAAGTGTATAAGTTCGCCGTCGCTACAGCTCGTATTTTTCCACCAGCCTGATCCCGATTCGCTCCAGCAAAAAGGCCAGCGCCTGCCATATCCAGCGCCGATAGGGCGGCAGATGCCTGACGTAGACCGCGGTGTACTCCGGCTCGCCGATCGCGCCCCTGTCCGCCTTGAAGGCGCCGACTCCCGCGCTCTGATGCAGCAGCAGTCCTTCCCGCTCCGCCTCCTGCACCAACAGGCTTGACAGCATCCGGTACAGCCCCGTCTCTCTCGGCAGTCCCGTATCGTAGCCGAACAAAGGCGTGGTCATGACTCCGTTGCGCACGAAGTAGCCGAGAATCCCGTCCAGCCGCCCGTCCTTTTCCAGTCCGATCAAAGTCAAAGTCCGCCTGCGCATCGCCAGCCGGACGAACTCTGCGCTAAACTGCGGGTTTAGCCGCGAGTATTTGTCCAGGTACAAAGCGTTGTACAGCTCGACGATCCGCTCTGCCTGCCCTTCCGCCAGCTCATCGTGGCGCAGGACGCGGTAGCCCGATTTCGCCAGCAGTTTGCGGTCGCGGGACAGCGTATTGCGCACCCGCCACGTGCCCTCGCCCGGCCAATCCGGGTGGAACAGGTAGACGTAGCGGCTCGGCACCATAATGCAGCCCGCTTGCTTCAAACCGCTGTACAGCTCCGGGCACAGCCGCTGGCAAACAGAGCGAAAAGCAATGACGTGGCGCGGGAACTTTTTGGCGCAAAAGCGCGCAATCTCCCCGGCCTGCTCCGCCGTCCAGGCGTGGTACAAATTCGTCGACAACAACCAGTTGTTCACGATCGCAATCTGATTGCAGCGGCTTCTTTTCATCCATAGTCCAAGTCCTGCCAGAACGGGGGTAAACAGCCTCTTCAACAGCCGGGAATCCAGCATGTCCAGTTCCTCGCGCGCATAGGCGACAAAGTGCGTGTACGGCGAGCACACATACGAGTTGTCGTACTCCGCGTCATTGACCGTCACAGGCATGACTCGCCCTCCTGCCAGCAGCCCGAGCAACTGCGTGCGCACGTTGTGGACGTGGCGCGTCGGCGTATCTGCCAGAAGCGCCGTCAAATAGTCGCGAGCGTACTCCCCGTCCTCAAGCTGCCCCCAATCCATGCGAGCCAGCTCTTGTGCCTCGCAAAGCCTAATTTCGTCCTTGCTGCTCATCGAACGCAAACACCCTCTCCACGCGCCGCAGTTTTTTCGTGCCCGAGTGAAGCTGGTACGGAACAAAGTCAATCGCTGGCACTTTTCCCCCATGCGAGCGAATGACCGCCGCGAGACTTTGCCGCACTTGCCGCTTTGCGTCCGCCGCCTGTGCGCCGTTCACGAGCAGCGCGACTTCCACCTGCTCCATGCTCAGTTGACGAACCGTATATTCCTCGATCTCGGCAGACGCGGCGATCACCGCCCGCCGGATGAAGTCCGGGAAGATCGAGACGGGGCGGTTCTCGGTTTCATGCCAAAACCAAAACAGATCATCCGAGCGGCCCTCGACCGACTCCAGCGCCATGAAGATTGAACCGCACGGGCACGGCGTGCGCCTTTCCGTCAAAATGTCATTCAGACGGTAGCGGATGATCGGCTGCGTCTCGCGGGAAAAATCGGTCAGGATCGGGAAAAACCGCTCTTTTCGCTCATCGAGGTACTCTTTTTCCATCACCAAAATGTCTTCGTTTACGTGCAGCGTCCCGTGCGCGCAACTGACCGCCAAAAGCCCTTCCGTGCATTGATAAATCTGGTGAACCCGCTGATCGAAGCTCGCCTCGATGTACGCCTCGTCCAGCGGGTCGAGCACCTCCGCCACCGAGATCACTTTCACAGGTGACACCCGCAGGCTTCCTTGCCGCTGCGCTTTTGCCAGCATGCGCAGCATGGACGCCGGGGCCACCAGAACAGTCGGCTGATAGCGATTCAGCCGCTCCAGATGTTCGGCCAGCGCATGCTGCAAGTCGAAAAAGGCGAACTGAATGCGCCGCCTGTCGACCGCCTCGTACAAATTGCTGTTGGCCCGCAGGAAAAAGGCAATCCGCTGCTCGGACCAGAGCTGCCCTGGCAGCGCTTTGGCGAGAATCGTTCCGGCCCACTTCGCCTGTTCCTGTGGCCCGACGAGAAACAGCCCGCGATTGCCGGACGTGCCCGACGACAGGCCGACCGTAATCCCTTTGATCTGCGGCGTGAAGTCGCGCGTGTTCTCCGCCGCAAGCGCGATGCGAAACGCCTCTTCTTTAGCGATGCGCCGCGTGTTCAGTTCGTCAAAATGCTCCATCATCAGCTTTTTGTCAATCGGCGCAAGCTTGCGCCACTCGTCGAGCCGCAGCGTCCCCATCCGTTTCAGGTAAAAGGGAGAGGCCGGCAGCACACGGGCAAGCAGCGTCTGTACTTGGCGATCCTGCCATTTTTCCAGTTGCTCGCGCGTGGAAAAGCGCCGCGCAAGCCATTTCGTCCGTATGTATTGCCCAAGCAGCGTCATGATCTCCATGAAAAATCTCCGCCCTCTCTCGTCGTCTCCCACACTTCCCCGCAATGGGTCGGCATGATCCGCACGTCCGCGCACTGGCGCGACAACAGGTGCAACCTGTGCAGCTCATCCCGGTATGCCTGGCGATCGGACATGATGAGCCTGGCCAGCGGATGCGGCAGCAAATTGCCCCGGTACGCCTCGCTCGACCAGGCCGCATCTGCGCATAAAAACAGCTCGCCGTGATCGCGGTCGCGCAGGAACAGCCCGAATTGCCCTTTGGCATGGCCGGGGAGGTCGACTGCGAGCAGGCTCCCGTCCGCAAACAGGTCGTACCCTGTCGTATAGGGCGCGTACTTTTGCGGCAAAGCAGTCGGCGCCATGCGGTCAACAAACGTCGCGCGCTCTTCGAAATCATCCGGCATGAGGTCCGGCAAATACGCTTCGCGCACGGCCGCCAAGCCTGTTTTGCCCTTGACGTGCAAATAGGCGCTCTCGAAGCAATACAGCCGGGCGCGCGGAAAATCGCGCAAGCCGCCGATATGGTCGGCGTGAAAATGCGAGAGCAAAATGCCCTGCACCGCGTCCGCCGCGATTCCGTGCCGCGCAAGCTGCGCCCGGACGCTTTGCTCGGCCTGTGTGACGACAGGCGTGATTTTGCTGTAGAGCGAATACGGAAACGCGCTCGTCGCCTCGAAAAACCGCGGCGAGTAGCCCGTGTCAAACAGCCACAGGCCGTGCTCCGGGTGCTCGATCAGCCCGGCGAGCGCATGGAAGCGGATCATTTTCAACTTCCCGCCTTGGCGCGAAAACAGCTCCAACTGGCGGCAGTAGCCCGTATCCAGCCATGTCAGTTTAACGTCCATGCTCCGTCCTCCACCATGCTGCAAAAGTGTCGATCCCTTCCGCGATGCTCACGCGCGGCTTGTAGCCAAGCTCCCGCCGCGCCTTGGAAATGTCCAGCGTCTGCGATTTGGCGAGCACCCCGACCGAGTAGCGCGTCAGCACAGGCTCGCGGTAGCCCAGGACGGTGCGCGAGAGGCTCTCCAGCACCCATGCGGCCGCGTAGGCTTTCCAGTAGGGCACTTCCTTTGCCCGCAGCGGCATGTCCAGCCGCCTGAACACGTCTGTCAGCACGTCAACGAGCGTGACAGGCTCTCCGTTCGTAATGTTGTAAGCTTGCCCAAACGTGCTGCCGGGCGAGTCCATGCACAACAGCAGCGCGTCGACGACATTGTCCACATACGTCAAGTCGATCAGCGCTTTTCCCCCGCCGATCAGCGGGACGTACTTCTGCTCGTTGGCGCGAATCAGCCGCGGCAGGATCGCATTGTCTCCCGGCCCGAACAGCGCGCGCGGCCGAATCGTAATCGTCGGCAGCCCTTCGCGGTACGCCTTGGCCACCGCAAGCTCTGCCAGGTGCTTCGTCTCTGCATATGTATTGGCGAATCGGCGCGGCAACGGCTGCTCTTCCTGGATGCTGTACGCATCGGCAAACGCAAAGTAAATGCTCGGGCTGGATACGTGAACGAGCCGCTCGATCCCGTGCTGCTTGCAGCCTTCGATGACGTGAACGGTGCCGCTCACATTCGTCTCGTACATGTCCCCGTACTTTCCCCATGGCGAGGAAAACGCGGCAACGTGCTGGACAATCTCCTGGCCGCGGCAGGCGTCCGCTACAGCCTGCCTGTCCCGGATGTCGGCGCGGACAAAGCGGATGCCGCGCTCCTGCAGCTTGCGCCCGATCGTTTCATCCCGCCCCAGCGCGGTCACCTCATGCCCCTCTTCGTGCAGCCGCTGCACCAGCTTTTGCCCAAGGAAGCCTGTGCCCCCTGTAACGAGCACGCGTTTTTTCATCTGCCTTTCCCTTCCTTTCCGGTAGAAAAAATCCGCTTTTGGCCGTTACTGCGGCGTTTCTCCGTTCCATTCGATATCGCTCGTACTGCAAGCGAGCATGCTCGTCTTCGTCCGCAAGCTCTGCCAGGCCAGATCGCCGAGCATCATAAACTGGTCGAAAAACGGCCGCGGGTCCTCCGCGCGAAACAGCACGTCTCTTGCGTTGCACAGGTCGCGGACCCAGCTCGTCCAGCCGCGCCAGTCTTTGACGTTCGCCAGTCCGTAGGTCAGCATCGCCATCGTCAGCATGCAGGTCTGGCCCGCCTGCGGGACGACCGCTTCCGCCCTGCCTTCCGCTCCGCCCTGCGATTTGCCCGCCAAAAAAGCGTCCGCTGCGGCTGTTTGTCCCGCAAACAGATGGATGCCGCTCGTCAGCCTCGGGTTGCACTCGATCACGTACAGCTCGCCTGTCTTGCTCTCGATGAAGTCAAAAGCGATTTGCCCGCTAAGCCGGTGCCTGCGCACAAAGCGGGTGACAAAATCTTTGACGCCTGCGTGCGCGGCATAGGCGAAATGAATCGTCGCCCCCTGCCCCGCCGTATGCACCGTCTCGTAGTCCGCGTACAGCGCAAGCTCCCCTTCGCGCGCGACCGCGTAGCTGCACAACTGGCGCCCCGCGATAAACCGCTGGACGAGCCACGGCTGACGGGCGGAAGGGACGGGCAGCGCAGACAGCCTGGCCCGGGACGGCTCGGAGATGATCTGGACGTGGGCAGCGAATCTGGAGTAGACGGGCTTTAGCACGATCGGGCCTGTCGCCTGGCGAATCGCCGCATCCCGCTCATCTGCCGATTCCGCCCGAACCGTATGCGGAACGAGCGCCCCCGCGCCTCGCGCCAGCTTCCCGAACTCCCATTTGTCATGCAGCGTCCGCAGCACGGCAAGCGGCTCCACCAGCACATCGCCATGCGCAAGCAGACGCTCGCGGCCGTGCGCGACGTAAAAAATTTCCTCGCACGTCGGAATGAGCAGGTCGACCCGTTCCTTGCGCATGATCTGGCACAGCTCGTCGATGTACGCCTCTGGCTGCGTCCTGGGCGGCGGGACGCGATACGAGCGCTGCACGTAGCGGGAATGCGCGCACAAATGCCGGGCCGCGCTCTCGGCCACAATCACGCGCTGTCCCGCTGCACGCAGCAAACGGGCCAGCTCCAGCGTGGCAGGCGCCCTGCCTCCGGTCAACAAAACCGTCCGCTCAATATTCAAGGACGATGCCCCCGAGCGACAAGCCAGCGGACGTGCCCAAGAGCAGCATGTAGTCTCCCCGCGCCACCCGCTGTCGGCTGATCGCCTCGTGCAGCGCCATCGGGATGGAAGCCGCAATCACATTGCCGTGGTCTTCCATGATGTTGACCATCTGCTCGGCGGAAAAGCCCAGCTTGCCTTGCATGATGCGCAGCGCCATGCCGCTCGCCTGGTGAGGGATCACGGCCCGAAGCTGTTTTTTGCCGACAGCCGCACTGGCGAGCAAGCTGTCCACAAACCCGGTAATCAACTGCGAGGTCAGCCGAAAAATTTTGCGCCCATCCATGTCAAAAGCAAAGTCGTCCTCGTACCCGTTCACGTACTCGCGCGGGTGCAGCATCGTTCCGCCGCCGCGAATTTCCGAGTAGTGGACCCCTTCGCTATACGTTTTCATCGCCGAGCCAAGGATGCGGGACGCCTCGTGATCCGGCGTCCGGCCGACGACCACAGCCGCCGCGCCGTCTCCGAACAGCACGCAGCTTTCTTTTTGCTTCCAGTTCAGTCCCGCCGAGGCGATCTCCGTCGAAACGATCAGCACGCGCTCATACACGCCGAGCGCCATCGTACAGGACATGACATCCAGTGCCGTTACAAAGCTCAGGCAGGTGGAATTGATGTCAAAGCAGGCGATCCCCGTCCCTGCAAGCCCCAGCTCTTCCTGAATCAGCGCCGCCGTGCACGGAATCTCCTGCTGGGCCGTACCGCTCGCGCACACGATGCAGTCGAGCTCTGAAAGCGCGATGCCCGCCGCCGCGACTGCCTGTCGCGCCGCAATCGCGCCCATCTGTGCCGCAGTTTCCCCCGTCACATAATGTCTGACGCGAACCCCGGATTTCTTTTCCGTCCATCCGGCGGCAAGCCCCAGCCGCTCATCCAGCTCGGCTGCCGTCACTTGCCGCGCAGGCAGGTACTTCCCGGTGCCCAACAACTTGATTCTTCTCTCCATCATCTGGCTCTCCCTCGGTTTTGATGTCTCTCACACTGTATGCCGTCACTTTTATCCATTTTACGAAAAAGAATGGCAGCTTGTGGGATTATTTCTCAAAAGCAAAAAACTACCTTTCGCCTGTACGCAAAAGGTAGTCTCCAACAAAGACGTTTGTGCTAGCTTTTTCGTTTCCCCCACGGCTTGAAAACAGATAAAAGAAATAACAGGAAAAGCGAGAGCACCTGCAAGACAATGCCCGTCCAGAGCTGCCCGCTGTTGACGAGAAAAGCCGAGTTTTCCGCCGCCGCAAGCCCTTCTGCCCGGGAAATCGTCGCCGCCTGCAGCGTCCACACATACATGCCGATGGGCCCGAGCAGTACAGCGACCAGCGTGAGCACTTCCTTGGCGATTATCCAGTAGTAGCGAAACAGTCCCCAGTGCGTCCAGACAGACAAAAGCACTCCGGTCACAATCGTCCCGATCGTCGACGCCCGCACACTCGTTTTCGCCAGCGCATGCATGGCGGTGTAACAGGCAGTAAAAATGCCCGCATCGTCCGTATTCGCCGCCACGATGCTCAACACGAGAAAGATGACGGCTCCGCCCAGCATGATCGCGGAAAAGAGCAAGTGCAAAAGCAGCAGCCATTTTTTCTGGTTCAAACCGATTCTGGCCATGGTTTCACCTCTGTGCGCGCCCCACCGCTACAGTTGAAAACGGTACCCGACTCCCCAGACCGTTTCGATGTACTGCGGCTTGGATGGATCGCTTTCGATTTTTTCGCGCAGCTTGCTGATGTGCACGGTCACAGTCGCAATGTCGCCAAGGGAATCCAGTCCCCATATTTTTTCAAACAGCTCGTTTTTGCTGAACACCCAGTTCGGATGCATCGCCAAAAAAAGCAGCAGCTCATACTCCTTCGAGGTCAGCGGAACTTCCCCGCCATTGACGTACACTTTGCGCGCGAGCTTGTCGATCCGGATGCCGCGAATGCGCAGCTCGTCCTTCGGCGCGCGCTGCGCCGCTTCGGACACGAGGCGGTCGTAGCGCGCCAGATGTGCTTTCACCCTCGCCACCAGCTCGCCCAGGCTGAACGGCTTGCTGATATGGTCGTCTGCGCCCAGGCCCAGCCCGCGAATTTTGTCTACGTCTTCCTTTTTCGCGGAGACGAGCAGGATCGGAATGTTTTTCGCCGCGCGCACCTCGCGCAAAATGGCAAATCCGTCTACCACGGGCAGCATCAAGTCCAGGATGATGAGGTCGTAATCCTCCGCCAGCGCCTTTTGCAAGCCGACCTCGCCGGAGTGCGCGACTTCGACCGCATAGCCGTTCGCTTCCAAATAATCTTTTTCCACCTCGGCGATCACTGTATCGTCTTCAATAATGAGAATGTGCTTCATCCGCTTCACCCCCTGTCCCTTTTTGCAGCGGCAAGGAAACATGAATGCTCGTCCCGCGACCGACCTCGCTGTGCGCCCAGACCCGTCCGCCGTGTCCTTCCACCAGTTGCCTGACGATGGCAAGCCCGAGCCCGCTGCCGCCTGTAGCGGTAGTGCGGGCACGGTCCGCGCGGTAAAAGCGGTCGAAGATGTAAGGCATCGCTTCCTCGCTGATCCCCGTCCCGTTGTCGGCAACCGTCACGATCGCCTCGTCGGCTGTCGCTTCCAGTTGTATCGAAAGCCGCCTGTTTTCCTGCTCCATGTATTTCAGGCTGTTGTCGACGATGTTCATTAACACCCGGTGCAGCTTTTCGCGGTCCGCCATGACGATAAGCGGCTCGCCCGCCGTCCCTGCCGCGCTGATGTGCACGCCGGACAGCCGCGGCTCCAGACGCAGCTCCTGCACGCAGTCTGCCACATAGGCGCGAATGTCGACCGGCTCCAGATGAAACGGCAGCTTGTTCAAATCCAGCCGGGAATACAGCAGCAGCTCGTCGATCAAGCGATCCATCTGCACAGATTTGCCCGCGATCATCCGCATATATTTTTCGCGCTTGGCCTCTGTGTCGGCAATTCCGTCCAGCACCGCTTCCACGCACGCCTTGATCCCCGTAATCGGCGTTTTCAAATCGTGCGAGATGCTGGAGATCAGCTCTTTGCGGTTTTCCTCGTATTGCAGTTGCAGCCGGATCGAATCGTGCAGGCGAACGCGCATTTCTTCGAACGCTTCGCCCAGCTCGCCCAGTTCGTCTTTTCGCCCGAGCAGAACAGGACGTTCCAGGTTGCCTTCCTTGATCTCGTGCGCCGCCTGCTTGAGCGCGTACAGCGGGCGGATGATGCTGCGCGAGACGAGGTAGGTCAACACGCCGTTCGTCAGCCCGACAATGGCGAGGAAACTGACGACCATGGCCGCAAAGAAAGAAACGCCTGACGTAAACGCAGGGCTGTCATCGCGAAGAAAATAGAGCGTGCCCTCGCTTTTGTCCGCAAAGGCAAACGAATGCATCTCGACGGCGTAGTCTTTGCTGCTCCACGGCGGCAAGCGGCGCGTGCGCTCATCGTGCGCAGGCGGCTGCATATACTTCGCCCAGTCCGCCTGCTCAAGCGAAGGGGAAGCGAACAGCACCGCCCCGTTTTTAGCTAACATCAGCGCTCCGCCAAGACGCCGCAACTCTTCGTCTGTCTCGGCCAGCACGTCCTGCTGCAAAAGCCGCTCCGCGTCGTAGCGGGCCAGAAAAGCAAGCCCGGCGAACAGCTCGTCCCGCCGTTCTTGCGTCTGCCGGAACAAGGGCTTCCCCGGCTCTTTTCCTGTTCCGTGCGGGAACGACTCCCCCAGAAAAAAAGCGCCCAGCAACGAGGCCACCAGTGCGAAGCAGACGACGGGAACGACAATCATGGCGATATATGATAGCAGCAGTCTCGTTTTGATCGACATGGCCGTTCCCCTCCCGCGCGTATGATTGCTGCCATTATACTACAGTCGTTTGCAAAAGGCTTACTGCGCCTCGTGCTGTCCCCAGCCGCCTTGTTTCCAGTGGCTTCGCAGCTCCTCGCGGGTGACCTTCTCCACCTGTTTTCCCGTCAAGTCAATCTGCTCAGGCACAGTTGCGGCCAGGTCGGACAGGCGGATGTCCACAGACAGGCGCAGCGTGTGCTCAGTACCTGCCGCGTCTGTGCCCACCAGCTCTACCTCGGCGGTTTGCCGCTCGATCTGGTTCTTTTCGTTCATCGTCGCGTTCAGCACGACTTGCGCAAGCTGGACGTCTTCTTGCAGAAGCGGCAGCTTCACGGCTGGCCCGTGCTCGCGAGCCGCCGCTTCCTGACTGCGCTCGGCGATCTTCGCATAGATCATCGGCCCGGCGAATTTGGCGAACATCGGCAGTTGCTCCCGGGAGAGCTGCAAGGTGACCTGCTTGCCTCCGTTCGGCAAATTCTCGACGGTCGCCTCTCTGCCAATCTCGCCGAACAAGGCGTTGTGCAACTGGCTCATCATCGCACTCGGCTCCCCATGAGCGTCTCGCCGACCCTCGCGTCCCCAATCCATTGCTTCCATGACGCGATACACGTCGCGATCCCCTTGCTTAAAAACAACCTGATCCTGCTTGCGAAACACCTGAAAGCTACCCTCGCCGTTCGCGCCGGAAAAAGTCCCGTTCACGCTGCCCAGCCGCTGTTCGTGGTCGACTTTTGCCACCCCGTCGACTGCGAGCAGCGTCGTTTTGTTGTCCGTCAGCTCAAGCTGCGCGTGCGCGGTCATGCTCCCCGCTTCTTTCGTCTGGCGCAGAGCCGATTGGTACACCGCAAAGCCCGTGCTGTCCGCATTCGCGGATACGCCGATTCCCCACGCCATCGCTCCGCCGATCCCGACAGCCAGTCCGATTGCCAGCCATTTTTTTCGCATTCCTCATCCCTCCAGTTCAGTTCGAAAGCGACTGCTTCACTTTCTCTACCTGCGATGATAAAGGCGAGGTCTAAACGCGCTCTAAACCAATTCTAAAAAAAGTGTAAAAACAGGCGCGTGCCCACAGCGCATCTGCGGCGCACAAATCTTCCAGACATGGTATATTGGTAAAAATAACTTTACAAGAATGGACGAAAAGCGAGGTTGGAAACGATGAACAAGCAGGAAGGCTACATAGAGGTTCCTGGCGGCAGAGTGTGGTACACCCGCGTCGGCACAGGCGAACAGACACCGCTGATCGTGTTGCACGGCGGACCCGGCAATACGCACGCTCCGCTCAAGTCAACACTGCACGTATTGGGCGACGAGCGCCCCGTCATTTTTTACGACCAGCTCGGCTCGGGCAACTCCGACAGGCCGACCGATGCGTCCTTGTGGAAAACGGAGCGGTTCGTGGAAGAGCTGGCCTGCATCCGGCAAGCGCTCGGATTGGCGCAAGCGCACATCCTCGGCCATTCGTGGGGAACGATGCTGGCGGCGGCGTACTTGCTTGACACCAAGCCTGCTGGCGTGTCGAGCGTGATTTTTTCCAGCCCGTGCCTGAGCGCCCAGCGCTGGAAGGAAGACGCAGACCGCCTGATCGCCCGCCTGCCAAAAGAGGTTCAGCAGACGATTGCGCAGCACGAAGAACAAGGAACGACCGACTCGGAGGAGTATCAGGACGCGATGAAGGAGTACTACGCGCGATACGTGTGCCGCCTGGAGCCATTGCCGGAAGTTCTCGCCGAAAGCCGCCCGAAAGCGAACAAAGACGTGTACATGACGATGTGGGGGCCGTCCGAGTTTTGTCCGACAGGCAACCTGAAAACGTTCGACTACACGCCGAAGCTGCATCAGCTCGACATCCCTGCCCTGTTCGTCTGCGGCCGCCACGACGAAGCGACGCCCGAGTCGACGCGCTACTACCAGTCGCTCGTGCCGGGCGCCGAGTTTCACGTCCTGGAAAACAGCTCCCATATGGGCTATTTGGAAGAAACGGCCGAGTACGTGCAGACCGTCCGCGAATTTTTGCGCAAGGCGGACAAGCGCTGATTTCCGCCGCCGCAAGCAAAAGCCCCGTCTCGCAGCTTTTTTTAGCGAGACGAGGCTTTGCGTTTATCCGGAAACGGTTCGCATCGCAGCGGCTCGCTGCAAAAATTTGACCGTCCCTTCTCCGCTGTCGGGCAGAACCGCCGGATGGCAGTTTAAAAGGCAGCCTGCCGTCCCGCAGTGAAAAACTCCGTTCGTTTTGCTCGTCTGAGAGGTGATCTCCACTTGATAGCGATCGGGCTTAAAGAAGACAGCACGTTCATCGGAATTTACGCCTATTACCAAAACGGCGCGCTCCCCCTTTCTCCCCACTAATTTCTTCCCGAGAAAAAAACGATACTCCCGTCCGGGGAAGTATCGTTTTTTGCTTACAAGCCTTGATTGGCTGCGGCTTTCCGGGATGTGACCGCCACTCTCCGCCCTGCCCGGTCCAGTACCTCTCCCCGCTTCGGACGAAACGTATTCACCCGCAGCTTGTCCCCGTGCTCCAGCTCGGGCAGCAGGAAGGACGGGTTCCAGTTGATGTACCAATCTTGCTTGTCGTTTTGCGTTTCTTTAACCAAAATGGCTTTGCCTGTAAAAGAAATCGGCTCGCCAAACGTCTGCACGCTGAGCCGGTAGTGAAAGCTGATTTTCCCGTCTTCGCCCGGGACGACGTCTTCGTTGTACAGCGGTTCCACGCTGATATGCGTAGCCTCGATCCCGCTGTAGATGTTTTCATAGCGCGAGACAAACTCTTCTTTGCTCACCTTTGCTTTCGCATCCAGCGAGAGCTGCTCGTACATGTCGCTGAACTGCTGCTGCTTCCATTTCGCCGTATAGGCGGTAAAAGCCGCCTTTGCCATTTCTCCCTCTTGCTTCGGCCCCTGCTGCCAATAGTCCCAGATGAGGAAGAAAAATCCCGACAAAATGACGAGAAAGACACTCCAGAAGCAAAACCATGCCTTTTTCACCAGTTCCTCACCTTCCTTTTCACACGATAAACCAGCGGAAACAGAGAATATATGGAAGAAAGCTGATGAAACGATGATATTTTGCTCACAAACAGATGTTAAGTGTCAGACAATTCTCTTCGCAGGCCGCTCGTTCATTTGCTGGCCCCGTTTTTTGGCGCAGCCGTGTTTCGCGTACAGCCAAATTAGCCAGATTAGCCAAAACAGCCGCTCCCATTTTCAGCCATTTACAAAACTTGGCTGCGCCAAGCCTTTGGTGCAGCCTTAGTTGCCCTTATACTGGACAAGAATCTTATCCCTTCTTATCTGTACAAAAAGGAAGACCGCTGGCTCGTCTCCCTTTTTCACTCTTCCCACATGTAGCCGAATCGGGGAATGGTCGTTATTTTTTTCCCGTACTTGCCCAGCCGCTTGCGCAAACGGTAGACAAGCGCATTGATTTCGGCGCGCCCGACATCCGGGACGCTGGTTTCGGCGTGAACCATTCGCTCCGGCCAGATCGACACCATGATTTCCTCATAGCTGACGGCCTGATTGGCCCGTTGATACAAAAGCGTAAGCAAGTCCATATCTTTTCCCGTCAAAGGAATCCGCGCGCCGTCCAGCCGGATTTCCCGACGCTCCAGATTGATGACCAGACCGGAGGACACGGCAACCGGAACGGTTGACTGCAGCAGCGGAAAAGAAAATTCTCTGGTGACATCCAGCTCGCTGCCTTCCGCAAAAAAGACCAGCTCGACGACTCCTTTGGCGAGACTGATGAGATCGCCGTGAAACAGCGGCTGCGGCGTTTGGCGGATCGGTGTCCCGTTCACCTCTGTTCCGTGCTTGCTCTCCAGGTCGGATATTGTATAGCGATTGCCGATTTTGCGAATCACGGCATGTCTTCTCGATACATATGGGCTGGAAAAAGCGATGTCAGGTGCAAGCTGGCTCCCTCGCCGTCCAATCGTGTACTCGTCCCTGCGCAGGAACTGGCGCTTTTGCACAAGCTCCGGATCGCCTTTTTTGATAAGGACATAGACGCCGTCTTCCAACGTTCATCACCTCAAAAAAGAGTTGCAGCTATCCGTATTTAATTACATACCAAACTGCCGGAAAGTCAACCCTTTTTTCCCTATACAGAAAAGCCGCCATCATCTTCGGCTTCCGAAAGCGCCTGACAACGACAGCTATGCTCGTTCCTTTTTGTTTTGCCTGAAGTATGAACGTCCGTGCTCTTTCGCTTGCGAGGAACTCATGAACAGCGCTTGAGTGCCGCCAGCTTTTTTGGCTCGATCGTCAGCAGGTGGCATACCCCGTTCGGGACGAACAGCTTGTACGCCATTCCTTTTGGCACAACCAGCAGCTCTCCCGCCTCGATCCAAATATTGCGCTCATGGGACATCATCAGCAATCTTCCGTTGACGACCAGAAGCATCTCGTCCTGCTGGTCGTTTTGTTGCCAGGGATACTCTCCCGAAAGCTGCTCCAGCTTGATCGCCGAATCGTTCAACTCGCCCACGACCATTGAGCTCCAAGACTCCTGTAACAATGAAAACTGTTGCGCGATGTTTATTTTCTCCATGATGGTTCTCTCCCCTTTGTCCCCACGATAATACAAAAGAGAGTCGGGAAAAATAGCAGCGATCTGATAGATTTATGATATTTGCGATCACAAAGCGATAATAAGATGCAAAAAATTGCAACGAATCAAACAGGCCGGACGCGGCTTCCTCTCCGCCTCCCATCCCATAGCGAGTTTCGCCCGCCCTGGCTGGGGCTTGGCCAAGGCGAGCGTTGGAGATGGTACACCCTGAATGCGCCGCCAGCGACCTCATGTGTTTATTTTTTATTTTGATGGGGAGGCTCAAACATTTTCGTTTCAACCGGGACGTTCACGTGAAGTTCTACTGGTTTCAAATAGCTAACAACGTTGCTGTTTCCATCGTATAATTCGTATTTAGCGAGAATCCCCGAATCTTTGTCGACCCAAAAGCGAAAGGTCTGCGCGCCATGTTTGTCGCTATTCTTAATCTTGCCTGTTAAAACGATCGTATGGTGATCTAGCAACCGTTCATCCTGTTTTTCAATCTCCCAGTCGTTGTAGTCGCGCGTAAAGTTTGAGGCGATTTCATATGGAAACAAGGAGCTTTGCGCGATGCCAATGGGAGGTCGCTCACGGTAGGTTGTCACTGTCATTCCCTGAGAATCGGTACGGAAAGCTTCTTCAGGAATAAGCGTCGCTCCCGAGCGGTTGAATTTGTACTTCTTTGCGTCCAATGTTGCCGAGGAACCGTCTTCCGTACGCCATAACGTACCGTTTTTGTAATAAGTCAGCCATACTCTTGAAGGCTTGGAATCGGCATCATAGTCAGTGACTTTACTGTATCCTCCCTCCATTTCGCTCAGGCTGAGCTGATACTCAACAAGCGACTTTTTCCCTTTTCGCAAGAGCTCAAACTTGCCGACCGCTGTCTCAAAATAATCAACCGTATTCAGCAACTTCGTCAGAACTTCCTTTTTGGTCATGTCGCTTGCGATTTCCGCTTGTTTTTGTGGCGAAAAAACAGTCTCCTGTTCAAGCGGCTTGGGAAGCGACGGACCCTTTTGCGCATCAGCGTGCGGTTGTACAGCTTCGCTTTGTGCCTGGGGAGAATGATTCAGGTCGGCGGCATTTGGATGGGAACAGCCGCCTGCGATCAGTGCTACTAGCAGGTGTAACCATACGATTTTCTTCACGTTTCCTCCTGATTACATTTACTTCCAAACTTTCCTTACATAATAGACGAGCGTTTGCGCAATTTGTTTCTCGGAAAATTCAGGCCCACGTGCGTTTCTCTGCTCTAAAAAAATAAGGAGGGGCTATTTCCCCTGCCTTAATTACCAATGCCCTACTTTTGATTTTTCTGCAAAATGTCCGCAGCTATCTGCTCGATCATCGCCTTTTTCCCGAGCGCGAAAAACGCTTCGTCGTAGTTTTGCTTCGTGGTTACGCGGTACACCTTGCCGTTTTTGTTCGCGCGCATATTGCTCCAGATCGCCGTGTCTTCCAGCACGTTTTGCTCGGAATCGGCGAGCAGCACGATGTGGTCAGGGTCGAGCGTCGACAGCCCCTCCAGGCTCGTCTCCTTGCCGCCCCACGGGTCCGGATCGGGAATCCCGGCCGCTTTCGGCAGCTTCAGGTCGGTGTAGATCATGTCCGCCAGCCCCGTTTTCGCGTAGATGCGAATGCCCTTCTGGGTGGCTTCGATGACCGCAAACGTTTCCTCGCCCGTCGCCGCCGCGATCTGGTCGTGCAACTCCTTCGCCCGGTCGTCATACGCCTTTAGCCATTCCTCCATTTGCGGCTTTTTCCCCAACGTTTCCGCGATGAAGTCAAACCGTTCGCGAAACGCGTTGAAGCCGTAGGGCACGCGCACAGTCGGGGCGATTTTGTTCAGTTGTTCGTATATCTTGTTTTGGCTCGGCCCGGCGAAAATCAGGTCCGGATTCGCCGCCGCAATCGCCTCGACGCTTACTTCGTTTTGAAACCAGCCCGCTACGGCGACGTCTGTACCCAGCTCTTTTTGCAGGATCGGCGTCAGCTCTGTCGGGCTCTGATACTGGCTGTTCCCCGTCAGCACCGGGCGAATTCCAAGCGCCAACAGCTCCTCTGTCGCCCCGGACACGTCCGCGATTCGCAGCGGGTTGGCCGGGATCGTCACCTCTCCGGCCGCGTCCTTGACCGTCCGTGTCTTTGGCGCTTGCGCCGCCGGCTTGTCCGCCTGGCCTGTTTGTCCTGCTTGACCGTTGTTTTCCGCCGCTTGGCTGCAGCCGCCTACGAGCAATGCCAGACCGAGCAGTCCTGCGATCCAGCCGTTCTTTCTGTTTGCCATACGTTCCGTCATCCCCAACCATTGTGATAATGATTCTCAAACAACTATGCTTGATCGTACTCTTGCAAGCCGTTTGCAACTACCCGATGATGGCGAAAAATACGGTTGGCGGGATAAGAAAACCTGTAGCGAAGCCTCCCCAATGACGAGCGACTGCGTTTCGGCGGAAGGTTGTTCTCGCTGAATCGGGTAGTTTGCTCTCGAAGTTTGATCCTTTCCGATTCAGTAAAAAAAGCGGGAGAATTATCTCCCGCCTGATGCATACGGCAGCACGTGCCTTCCCCGCTTCACGTCGGACGGGTTAAGCCCGTACTGCTTGCGGAACGCCTCGGAAAAGTGGCTGAAGTTGGAAAAGCCCACAGTCAGCGCCACCTGGCTGACGTTCAGCTCGCCTGCGCGCAGCAGCTCCAGCGCTTTTTCCAGCCGCTTTTCCCGCAAATAGGCGAACACGCTCGTGCCGAACTCCTCTTTGAACCCGACTTTCAGCTTGTATTCGTTCAGTTGGGCCATGCGCGCCAGCTCGACCAGAGAAGGCGGCGCCTCCATGTGCGCGAGCAAAATTTCCCTGGCGTTGTGAATCTTCTCCCGGTCGCTGCGCGACATGACGGGCTTGTTGCCCTCCGGTTCCCGCCCGAACAACAAAGTGTCGAACGCATGCGCGGCGATCTCCAGCGTCTTGCCTTCCGCATGCAGCTTGCGCAGTTTGGGCTGGGATGCTGGCGGCGCGATCAACTGCCGAAGCCGCATCGTCATATCCGGCCGTAGCGGCATGCGAAACATCCGGAAAGAACGGCCGCCGAGCAGCCCCTCAAATGTATAGGGCGTCCCTTCGTCCATCTGCGCGAGCCATTCGTTGAACAGCTCCACCGAGATGCCGATCGCCACCGAACGAAACGGCGCTTCGGCCAAATAGCAAAAATCCGCCTGAAAGTCGCGCATCAATTGCAGCGAGCAACTGTCCGGCACCAGGTCGTGCTGGGAACTGCCCGAGACAGCCACCTCTCCCGTCCCTTGGAGGCAAAAGCTCAGCTCGACCATGGCCGCCTCCGAGCGAAAATGCATGGCGTGGTCATCCGGAAAACGGTGAAAGGAATCGACAATCTCCAAACCAGGGCGAGGCATCATTCTGTTGATGTATCCGTTCCAGCCGGACAACTCATCCCCCGCCAACTCTGTGCCGATGTCATCGAGCCGAACGTTCGGCAGCGCGTCAATGTAACTGTCGTAGATGGAATGTATGGATGTGGAATGCATGGCAATCTCCCTGTTATTAATATTTATTCTTTGCTGAAAACGATTCTTGTTCTCATCATAAAGAAAAAAGCATGGCCTTGGCAACCTTTTCGCCACGAATGATTGCCTTGGCACATGCATCGATTAATGCAAAATGTTTAACAAAATCGTCAGCGTCCCTACGCTGAAAAGCGTCGTAACCAGCACGCTGCTGGAAACGAATTGCGGGCGCATGTTGAACTGGATGGCGTAAATCGCCGTAGTCGCCGCAGAAGGCATCGCGGCGAGGATGACCAGCACCTTTTGCAGCAGCGGGTCAATCGGGAAAAACAGGCAGATCACATAGGCCAGGACAGGCGAAGCGATCAGCCGAATTACGCTGGCGGCGCTGAGCCCTTGCCACTCCAGCGCTTTGGACGACACGTTGGCAAGCTGCATCCCCAGGATGAGCATGACGACCGGAATCGCCGCCTGCGCCACGAGGTCGATCGCCTGATAGTAGCTCTCGGGAATGACGATGTTGAGCTGCTGCAATAAAATCGCCAGGACGACCGCGTAGTTGGAAGGCTGCTTGAAAATCGCCCGAATCGCCGTGCCCACGCCACCCCCGCCGCGCGAAGCGAAGTAGACGCCGAACACCCCCATGATGATCGAGTGAAACACCATGATCTGGACCGCGTACGTGAACCCGGCATCCCCGTATGCGAACAAAATGATCGGCGTTCCGTAGTTCCCGCTGTTCATGAAGGCGGTGGAGAGCATCAGGGCGCTCTCCTGCGACTTGTCGTACCTAAACAGCCGCGCCGTCAACTGCGTGAGCACGATCAGCGCGCCCAGCAGCAATAACGAGATGATGACGATGTAAAACAATTGCAGATCAAGCTCTGTCTTGTAAAACGTGCGAAAGACAAGCGCCGTAGTCAAAATGTAAATCGCCAGCGAAGAAATCGGCTTCAAATCCATTTGAAACTTGCGTTGGAGAATGTACCCCGATAAAAAAATGAGCAAAACAGGCAAGATGACTTCGAGGAAAATCATGGTCCATCCCCACTTCTGTATTCGAGTCTTGAATTAAGAATAGTATAGCAAAATTCACAAAACATTCATGACCGTTTTATCGGCCGCAAACGGTTTCATTTCCTTTTATGAAGCTCACCGGGATTTTTTCCCGAAAAAAGCCGATCCCCTCGCCAAAAAGCCGTCTCCCTGTTTCCAGGAAGACGGCTGGACGGCCGAGCCACTATTTTGCTTGTTGCAAAAAACGTTCTACCTCTGCCAAAACAGGCAGCGCGGGAATCGCGCCCGTCCGCGTCGTCGTAAGCGCACCTGCGGCGTTGGCAAAGCGGACCATGTCCCTTAGCCTCGCATCCGTCATGGCGGCCAACGGTTCAGCCGCATCCAGCAATTGGCTGAGCAGGCCGCCCCAAAAGGCGTCTCCCGCTCCGGTCGTATCTACCGTCTTTACCGCGAAGCCCGGCACGATCCCCGCGTGCTCGCGCGTTCGGTAATAGCAGCCTTGTTTGCCCAGCGTGACAAAAATGGCCTGATTGCCGCATTCCGCGAGCAGCCATTGTGCCGCCTCCGCCAAGTCGGCCATCGGCGCGAGCAGAGCCAGCTCCTCCTCCGACAGCTTGACCACGTCGGCCTGGCGAATGCCGCGGAGCGCCATTGCCTTCGCTTCTTCCATGCTCGGCCACAAGCTCTCCCTGATGTTCGGATCAAACGATACCAATCGCTTGTGCCGCCTGGCGATCTCCACCGCCTTCCAGGTCGCCGACCGCGCCGGCTCATGCGTCAAGGACAGCGAGCCGAAGTGAAACAGCCGCGCTTGGGCGATCGTCCCCTCGTCAATATCCTCCTCGCGCAGTTGCGTATCGGCTCCCGGACTCCGGTAAAACGAAAACGAGCGCTCCCCGCTGCCGTCAATATGCACAAAGGCAAGCGTGGTCGGGGCCGCCTCGGTCAGAACAAGCCCGTCCGTTCCAATCCCCAGCTCGACCAGCGTCTGCCGGAGAAAGCGGCCGAACGGGTCATTTCCGACTGCGCCGAGAAACGCCGTCTTTTTGTGAAAGCGGGACAAGGCAGCAAGCACGTTTGCCACCGCCCCGCCTGGATTTTGCTCATATGCCGCTTTTCCCGGCTCGGGATGGGGCATCGGCGTGAAATCAATCAACAACTCGCCGCAGGCAACTACATCGGGCATGGTTCTCTCTCCTTTTCTTGCTCTGAAATCAACCTAGCCAGGCCGTCAAGGCAACAGGCAAAGCGTTCACTTCTTCGGCAAAAACAGCTCCGGCGCCGTGTACAGCGCGGGAGAGCCGCCTGTGTGCAGGAACAGCACGTGATCGTCCCGGCCAAAGCGCCCTTCGCGGACAAGCCCGATCAGGCCGGCCATCGCTTTGCCCGTGTAGACCGGGTCGAGCAAAATCCCTTCCGTCCGGGCGACAAGCTGTACAGCCTCGACCATTTCCTCTGTCGGAATCGCGTAGCCTGGCCCGACAAACCTGTCCTCGCACTGCACCCACTCCGGCTGAATCTGCCCCGTGAGGCCGACGGTCGCGGCTGTGCGCTGCAAAAGCTCCAGCACCTTCGCCTCTTGGGCGGCACGGTCGCGGCTGACGTTGACGCCAATCACCTTCGTGCCAGACTGCCTCGCTGCGAACCCGACAATCAGCCCTGCCTGCGTCCCGCCGCTGCCTGTCGCCGTCACGACGTAATCGTATGGCGTGCAGCTCTCCCACGCCTGCTGCTCGATTTCCTCCGCGCACGCCATGTAGCCGAGCGAGCCGACCTCGTTGGAGCCGCCAACCGGAATCAGGTACGGCTTTCTCCCCGCTTTTCGCAAGCTTTCGGCGAGCACGTCCATCTCTGCCAGCAAATCTTTGTCTGCGGGAACGACTTCGATTTTTTCAGCGCCCAGCAAATGGAACAGCAGGTGGTTTCCGCTCGCCTGCGGATTGTAATCGCCTGTCTCGGGCGCGGACAAAACAAGCTGGCAGCGCAATCCTTCGCGAACCGCCGCGGCCAATGTCAGGCGGCAATGGTTCGATTGGACGGCTCCGCACGTAATCAGCGTGTCCGCTCCCTGCCTGATCGCGTCGGCGACCAAATATTCCAGCTTGCGCGTCTTGTTGCCGCCAGCGGTCAAGCCGAGCAAATCGTCGCGCTTGACCGAAATCGTCGGTCCGCCCAGCTCCTGCGACAGCCTGTCCAGACGCTCGATCGGCGTCGGTCCTGGCGTATATGTTCTGCGCTCATAGCGAATTGGCTTCATCTCATAAGGCTCCCTTCGAGCTTGATGGAATAATAATACGCGCTGGCTTTTGCTGATTCCTGCTCTCGTGACGGGCAGCCGCTTGCCAAGCTCTCTCGCCACAGCCGTACCGCTTTTGGACAAAAGCGCGGAAGTCTGCCGCCACCTCCGCCGATTATTTGGCTGCTGCTGCGAAAAAACCGCCCCGCCTGATAAGCGCAACATCGTTCTCGCCCGCTGTTCATCTCTTGTTCATCTTCTTCTACTACACTCCTTCTTGTAGACAATCACGAAGCGAATGGGAGATGATTTTTTGCTGGTATGGGCTGTACTCTTCATCAATCTGGCACTGGTTACGTACACGATCGGCGTCTGGGCGGAACGCCGCTCCAGGGAGCTTGCCTGGGGGCACTTCGCCTTTTTCTGTCTGGGACTTGTGTTCGACACGGTCGGGACGGCCTTCATGAAGCTTTTGGCTGACGGCGCCCCTTTGAATTTGCACGGCATCACCGGATTAGCTGCGCTCATCCTGATGTTTTTGCACACCGCCTGGGCAGGCTTCGTCCTGTGGAAAAAGCAAGACAGCCAGCGTAAGCAGTTTCACAAATTCAGCCTGTTTGTCTGGATTCTTTGGCTGATTCCGTACTCCATCGGTGTCGCCTTGAGCTTTCTCAACGGCTAGACGCCCCTTTTCAAAAATAAAAGCGACAAGCAGGCTGTCCAGGCGTTGGGCAGCCTGTTTTTGCGGAAGCGGAATGTGCTTTTCTCGCGCAAGAACGGGATTAGACTTCGCTTATTCCGGGTATAGAATACAAACGCCTGCTCGCGTGCAAAGGACAGGGAATCCGGCACGCGAGCAGATCGCTACAGTCTGCCAGCAAGAAGGGGTTTGGATGAAGAAAAGAAGAACCTATACGCTTCGCTTTATTTTGGAAATGCTTGTTGTTTTTTCTGTGCTCGCAACGATCTTGATTGAGGTCATTTCTTCTCTTCATGTCAACCGAACCTCACTCTCCAGCAACTATTTGGAAAACAACTATCATTACGCCAAAAAGCTGGCGAAAAATACAACAGACATATTGACGGCGCTGCAAAACAACATCGACGCGATTGCCAAACAAGCTGGCGACAAGCCGCTCAAAAACACCGACCTGCAAGCGTGGTACATGGCCAATCGGCAGTATTTCCACTCGCTGCTCATAGCAGATGCGACTGGCCACATCCAGGCGGTCAGCCCGGCCGCATCAGGTGTCACGGCAGGCACCTTGCTGACCTCCCATGCCGCCCGACTCGCCCTGTCCACCAAAAAGCCGCTGATCTCAGAGCCGTACCATGGCGTATCGGGAAGGCTCATTTTGCTGATTTCCTCCCCGATTTTTGATTCCCGGGGCGTGTACAAAGGCTTTGCAGGCGGAACGATTTACCTCGAGGATTCCAATGTCCTCAACCGCATCCTCAAGGAGCACTTTTACCGCGACGGGTCTTACGTGTATGTCGTCGACCAGCAAGGGCGGCTGATTTTCCACCCCGACACCAAACGGCTGGGCGAAACCGTCCGGATGAACCCTGCGATCCATCAGGCTCTCGCAGGCAACAGCGGCTACAGGCAGATCGTCAACAGCAAGGGCCAATCGTTTTTTGCCGGATTCACGGTCGAGAGCGTCAGCGGCTGGGTCATCGTCTCCCAGACGCCCACCTCTGTCATTGACGAGTCGAACCGCAAGTTGCTCAACAACCTGCTCGTCACCTCCCTGCCTTTTTTGCTGCTGACGCTCGGCATCGTCTGGCTGATCGCGAAAAATATAAGTACCGCGCTGTCCAGACTGGCCCATCTTTCCGATGAAAGCGGCCACATCGACAGCCCTGCCGTCATTACCACCACCTCCAAAATTTACGAGATTCAAAAGCTGTATCAAAGCACGCGTCTGGCAATCCGCCAGATGAACCGTCGACTGCGGCAACTGCAAAGCGAAGTGGAGACAGACGGGCTGACAGGGCTCGCCAACCGCAAAACGTTCGATGCCTACCTGCAGCACACGATGCAAAGCGAGATTCCGTTTTCGCTCATTTTGCTCGATGTGGATCGGTTCAAAAAAATCAATGACGACTTCGGCCATCTCACGGGAGATGAGGTGTTGAAGCTGGTCGCCCGGACGATGCAGGCTTCCACCCGGGAGGATGACTTCTGCTTCCGGTACGGGGGAGAAGAGTTCGGGATTTTGCTGCAAGGACGCCGCCACCTGTTTGCCTATCAGATCGCGGAGCGCTTGCGCCAGACTGTGGAAGCGATGGACAATCCGACCGGACAGCCTGTAACGATCTCGCTGGGGATTGCCAGCTATCCGCTGCACGGCACCTGGGCGGTCGACATCATCACCTGTGCCGATCAGGCATTGTACCACTCCAAAGCTACAGGGCGGAACAAGACGACCTGCTTTCGCCTGGAGGTCGCGTCCCTGTAGTCCTGGCGCCTCCCGCTGTTGAATGGATGGGGGCTGCGCCTCCACTCTTCGGCCATGTTTTCGCACGCTGCCGCAAACAAACGGCCTTGCCCTGCCCGCAACTGTCCGCCAGAGCAAAAAAAGCTGCCGACAGATCGCGGTTGATCTGCGACAGCTTTTGCTCTTGCTCTAGCCAAACAAATAGTAGCGGGAAAGATCCACTCGGTAGTTTTGGACAATCTCGTCGATTTCCTGTTTGCCCCGCATCAGGATGTCCATGCACTTTGCTTTTTTCTCCTCGCTCATCCGGTAAATCGGGCCGGAGATCGTCAACGAGCCCATCACATGCCCGTCGTAATGGAACAGCGGACAAGCGATGGCCAAAACGTCCGGCGTGTATTCGCCCGAGCTGATCGCCCAGCCGTTTTCGCGAATATGCACAAGCTCCTCGCGCAGTTTGTCCGGATCGGCAATCGTATTTTTCGTGTACTGCCGCAGGCCCTGCAAAATGATTCGCTCGATTTGCTCCTGCGGCAAGTAGGCCATGATCGAGCGATACGAGGCCCCCACGAACAGCGGCGCCCGGCTGCCGACGGACACGGAGTATTTCACGACGTTGTCCGGCTCCAGCGCATCGAGGGTCAGTGCCTCATCTTCGTCCAGGCAAGTCAGGAAAATGGATTCTCCCGACTCTTCCATCATTCGTTGCAAAATAGGCCGAATCAGTCGTGATACATGGAACGACTCTCTCATTGTCAGTCCAAGCTCCCACAAGCGAATGCCTAATGAGTATTTTTTGGTCTTGGGATCTTTTTCCAGAAAGCGATTGGCTTCGAACGTAGACAATACGCGGAATACATTGGCGTGATTCAAACCGACTTCCTTGGCGAGTTCCCTGGCTCCCCACTCCGGTTTTTCTTTCGTGAAAAGCTGTAACAATTTGAGTGATTGATCCAACGTTTTTAACACGACGACTCCCCTTATTCACGATTACTTGTCTCGCAAGCGAAAGCTTTTCATCAGTTTTGCTCGTACAAAAAGTCGATGGCAGCCGCTACGTACACCTTCGCGCAGCGGATGACATCCTCCACCAGCACTTTTTCGTTGAAATTATGGATGCTCGGCAAGTACGCCGGACCGTATTGCAGGACCGGAATGTCGTACGCGCGGAAATGTCGGGCATCGCTGCTCGCCCACTGCTGAACGCCAAAAGCGTGCTCGCCTGTCACGTACGTGATGTTGTCGACAATCGCCCGGCAGACCGGGTCGTCAGGCGAGGTGTAGTTGGCGTGGCTTTGCGTTCCCATCGGCACGATTTCATAGTCGATGTCCAGCTCGTCCAACTGGCTGGTGATGTAGCCCATGACTTCCGCTCGCGTCACGCCGAACGGCAGGCGGCAGTCCACTTCTACCGTGCAAGTGTCCGGCACGACATTCGCTTTTGTCCCGCCCTCAATCGTCCCGATGTTGCAAGAGACGCGCTCCAGCACGTCCTGGTACGGTTCCCGCTCGGTGCCGAGCATGTACTCCTTGGACACCTTCACCAGTTCCTTGACTTCATCCGGAATGACGACGGGATAATCCCAGACGGTACGAATCCGTTCGATTGCGCGAATCGCGTCCATGATCGCGTTTTTTCCGGCAATCGGACCCAGGCTGCCATGTGCCGGTTTGCCTTTGACCGTAAGCTGGAACCAGCAGGAGCCCTTTTGCCCCAAAGTCGGATTGTGCGGCGAGGACGGCTCGGCAATCAGGCAGCCGTCGCCTTCGACCAGCTTGCGCTCCAAAATCCACGGTACGCCCAGCGCGCCGCCTGTCTCCTCATCGGGCACGATCGCCAAAATCAGTTGTCCCGGCAGTTCGATCCCCAGTCGCTGCAAAATCGTCGCGGCAAAAATCAGCCCAGCCAGGCCGCCTTTCATGTCGGAGGCGCCACGGCCCAAAATCCAGCCGTCTTTGACTTCTCCGCTGAACGGGGCAAACTCCCACTTGGAGAGGTCGCCCGCAGGCACCACGTCGGTATGCCCGCAGTAGATCAGCTTTTTGCCGCTCTCCCGATTGCCGATTCGGGAAATGAGGTTGTACATGTTCGGCCCTGCTTCGTGCCAGTCTGTCGCGATGCCAAAACGCTCCAGATATTCGGTAATATAGCGGCTGATCGGGCCAGAGTCGCCCGGCGGGTTTTCGCTCGGGAACTGAATCAGGCGGCAACACAGCTCGATCAGCTCGTCCTTGTTCTCTTCGACAGCGGCGATGACCTGGTCTTTTAACGCTTTGATCGCAGCGCTCATGATCCGCTCACCTTGCCATCCAATGTGAGCAGATGCTTCATCGAGCCGTACAGCGACGTCAGGCGCGCAAACTCAGTTTCGTCGTAAAACGCGCATTTGCCAACGCCAAACAGCTTGGCTACCTCGATCACGAAGCGCACCACCTGCTCGACGTGCACGAGATGAGTCGCTCCTGTCGCGCAGCCTGCCACTGGCACCTGCGTCGTCAGCGCGATGCCGACAACCGGGCTGTCCGTGACCACGCACGGCTGCATGATGCTGTTGATATGATGCAGATTGTTGCCGTACGGCGTAATGTCCTGCACCGTGATCGGCAGCGTCACGGGCATGTTGCCGGACGTCTGCTTCATCACTTCCAACAGATCGTTGCTGATGCGCAAGATGTACCCTTCCTTGACCGTCGGGGTAATGGCATAGCCTGTATGGTTGAGAATCATGTTTCCTTTTGTCGTGTCGATGGACAAAATCGCGTCCATCTCCGCCGCCACTTCGTTCGCATTCATGATTTGCATGTCGACAGGAGAGTTCATGAACGGCACAGGGTCGTGCGGCAACGTCGGCGCATCCGGGCAAATGTGCGTGGTGAGCAGGATATCGCCCGCCAAAACGTCCCCGCGCTGCTGCATCTCCGCCAGCTTGGCCGCTGCCGCCATGCACGCGAGAGCGCCGTCGCCATCGGATACGAAGCCGATTTGCTCGGGACGCGCACCGATCCCGCCCAGGCGGCCAATGACGCCCAGTGTCGGCGCTGTGCCGCCGCTGCTTTTGCCGTTCTTTCCTTTTATCAATACTTTGACGAAGTCGGTTTTTCCTTTTTGTCCATGGACCGTAGACATTTCTACGTCGCGAAAACCTCTTTGCTCAAAATACCGCTTCAGGTCGTCTCCTGTAACGTAAGCGCTATCCATGAGATCGTACATCTCGATTACATGCTTGAAAGACATAAAGCAAGTCCCCTTTTCATTATGATAGATTTCCTAAAAGATGACAAGAAACCATATGCTGCCCTTCGTACAGCGCGAGGGCAGGCGCTTCTGTCTGGCAGCGGTCGGTCGCATACGGGCAGCGCTTGTGAAAATGGCAGCCGGACGGCGGATTCATCGGGCTTGGCACGTCCCCCGTCAGGATGACCCGCTCCTTTTTCACCAAGGGGCTTTCCTTCGGCACGGCGGACAGCAAGGCGCGCGTGTACGGATGCTGCGCGTTGTGGTAAATCTCCTCGTACGTTCCCATCTCGACCACGCGGCCCAAGTACATGACTGCAATCCGGTCGCTGATGTAGCGCACGACGTTCAGGTCGTGGGAGATGAAAATGTAGGTGAGGTTGAAGCTCGCCTGCAGCTCTTTGAGCAGGTTGATGACCTGCGCCTGAATCGAAACGTCGAGAGCGGAGACGGATTCGTCGCAAATGACGACTTCGGGATTGAGCGCCAGCGCTCTCGCGATGTTGATCCGCTGTCGTTGTCCCCCGGAAAACTCATGCGGATAACGAGTCGCATGGTAGTCAGACAGGCCGACGACGGCGAGCAGCTCCTTCACCTTTTTCACCCGCTCCTGGTGGGTCCCGACCTGGTGGATGACGAGCGGCTCCATGATGAGCTGTTCGACCGTTTTGCGCGGATCGAGCGACGCGTACGGGTTTTGGAAAATCATCTGGATCGACTTGCGCGCCTTTTTCATTTCCTTGTCCGACAGCTTGGCCAAATCCTGGCCGTTTAAGATGACCGAGCCTTCTGTCGGGCGAATCAACTGCATCACCAGCCGGGCCAGCGTCGACTTGCCGCACCCGGATTCGCCGACGATGCCGAGCGTCTCTCCCCGTCTGACCTCGAAGCTGACGTCATCGACCGCCTTGACGACCTTGGAAGACTTGGCGAACAGCGACTGGTCCTTCACGGGAAAATACTTTTTCAACTGGTTGATCTGGATAATCGCCTCACTCATGTGCGGCTCCCCCCTTCCGTTCGAGACGTTCGTCTGCTGTCTGGAAATGGCACGCCACCAAATGGTTCGGGCCTGCTTCTACCAGCGGCGGTCTTTCGCTCAAGCATTTGTCTTTGGCATATGGACAGCGGGGAGCAAAATAGCAGCCCGCGATATCTTCGCGCAGATCAGGAGGATTGCCCGGAATAGATGGCAGCTTGCCTGCGGTGTCTGACTTGATTTGCGAATCGAGCAATCCCCACGTATAAGGATGAAGCGGATTTTGGTACAAATCTTCCACCGTCGCGTATTCCACGGTGTTTCCGGCGTACATGACGAGAACTTTTTGGCAGCTCTCCCACACGACGCCCAGGTCATGCGTAATCATGATGATCGAGGTTTGCAAATCGTCTTGCAGCTTTTTCATCAAATCCAAAATTTGCGCTTGTACCGTCACGTCCAAAGCGGTTGTCGGCTCGTCCGCAATCAACAGCTTCGGATTGCAGGCCAGCGCAATCGCGATCATGACGCGCTGGCGCATCCCTCCGGAAAACTCGTGCGGGTACTGCTCCAGACGCTTTTCCGGCTCCGGGATCCCGACCAGCTTCAGCATCTCGATGGCGCGCTCACGGGCGGCTTTTTTGTCGAGCTGCTGGTGCAGGCGAATCACTTCCATAATCTGATTCCCCACGGTAAAAACCGGGTTGAGGGAGGTCATCGGGTCCTGAAAAATCATCGAAATTTCATTTCCGCGAATCTTCCGCATTTCCGCCTGAGAAAGCTTCGTCAACTCTTTCCCCTCAAACAAAATGCTGCCTCGTTCGATTTTTCCAGGGGGAGACGGAATCAGCCCGAGAATGGCGGTCGAGGTGACGCTCTTGCCTGAGCCTGATTCTCCGACAATCCCGATCGTCTCCCCCTGCTTCAAGTCAAAGCTCACACCGTTTACCGCCTTCACGACCCCGGACGAATAAAAATAAACGGCCAAATCTTGCACGCTGAGTAGTACATCTGACTTTGCCAATGCCTCTTCACCCCAATCTATGTTTCGCTTTCGTCGCTTACACTTTCATTTTCGGGTCGAGCGCATCCCGCAAGCCGTCACCGAACAGGTTGAAGCCGAGTACGGAAAGCAAAATCGCCAGCCCGGAGAAGGTAGCCATGTGCGGGGACAGGACGAGGAAGTCTTTTCCGTCCTTCAGGATGCTGCCCCATGAGGCTGTCGGCGGCTGCACGCCCAGACCGAGGAAGCTCAAGGCCGCTTCGGAAATGATCGCACCGGCTACGTGCATCGTCGCGTACACAATGATCGGTGCCATACAGTTTGGCAGGATGTGGTGAAAAATGATCCGGGAATCGTTTGCCCCGAGCGATCTCGTGACCTCGATATACTCCTCTTCCTTGACCGCCAGCACCTGGCCGCGGACAATCCGGGCAAAGCCGGGGATGTTGGCGATCCCGATGGCGAGAATGACGTTGAACAGTCCGGCGCCGAGCACGGTCATGAGCGAGATCGACAACAGAATGAACGGAAAGGCGAACAGGCCGTCCATGAGGCGCATGATGAGCGCGTCCCATTTGCCGCCGTAATAGCCGGCGAGCAGCCCGAGCAACGTGCCGATCATGCCGCCAAGCCCGATGGCAAAAATCCCGACGATCAGCGAAATTCGCGTCCCGTAGACGATCCGGCTGAACAAATCGCGTCCGTAGTTGTCCGTCCCGAGCAAATGGCCGTCGATGCCAGGCTCGGACAGCGAATTTGCCAAATCCATCTCATTCGGACCATGCGTGGCGATCAGCGGCGCAAACAGGGCGAAAATGACCATGATCGCGATGATGACCAGGCCGATCATCGCCAGCTTGTTTTTCAATAGCCGTCTCCAGACACTGTTTTCCTTGCTTTTTTTCTTCGGTGCGAGCGTCGCAGGAGCTGGCGATAGCGGTTGCGCATGGTTGCTCATATCGGATCAGCCCTCCCCTTTGTTCGATAGTTTCACGCGCGGATTGACCACGGTGTACAAAATGTCGACGAGCAAGTTAATCAACACGAAAATGACGGCGATGAACAGCACGGTTCCTTGGACAACGACAAAGTCGCGGTTTTCGATGGCGTCCACCACAAGCCGTCCCATCCCCGGCCAACTGAAGATCGTCTCCGTCAACACCGCGCCGCCGAGCATGGACGATATTTGCATCCCCATCACCGTGAGCAACGGCGTCATCGCGTTTTTCAGAGCGTGCTTCCAGACGACGAAAAATTCGCGCAGCCCTTTGGCACGAGCCGTCTTGATGTAGTCCTGGCGGATCACTTCCAGCATGCTGGAGCGTGTAATCCGGGCAAAAGTCGCCATCGGAATGGTCGACAAGGCGATGCTCGGCAAGATCAGGTGGGTGACGACGCTGCCGAAGCCTTCGGACAAAGAGCCCATTCCCGTTGCCGGCAGCCAGCCGAGATGCACGCTGAAGTACAGGACGAGCATGACCCCGAGCCAGAAAATCGGCATCGACACGCCGACGAGCGAGAGGATCATGACGGTGTAATCCCAGACGGAATACTGCTTGGTCGCAGAAATGATGCCAGCCGGAATCCCGATCAAAAGCGAGAGAGCGAGCGCACAGGCGGAAAGCAAAAGCGTGTTCGGGAAGCGCTCCATAATGAGCGACATCACAGGCTGGTTGTAGCCGAGCGAAGTGCCGAGATCGCCCTGCAAAAGACTGCCGAGAAACTCGACGTATTGGAGGTACAATGGCTGGTTTAACCCGAGCGATTCCCGCATTTTGGCGATTTCATCCGGAGAAGCCTGCGGCCCGAGCAGTACCGCCGCCGGATCGCCGGGAATCAGCCGCGTGATGATGAAAACGGTCGTGGCTACAACAAACAGCGTCGGGATCAAGTCGACTAACCGTCTGAAAATCAGTTTGAGCAATCCATTCTCCTCCTTTCAACCACTCTTTCTTGATGAATCATGTCCGAAGAGAGGACCAGGCGGCCTCTCTTCGGACGGGAAAAGCTTGCCTGCTGTTTACTTGTTCAGCCAGACGTTCGTTTCGTCGTTCACCAGGAAGATCGAGCCGTCCGCGCGCACCTGGTAGTCTTGCACGTATTTTTTCATGCCCGTTGCCACGTCAAGCAGCCCCAGCTCCACATGGACGCTGTCGTCGTTGATGAGCTTCATGGCCTGGCTGTACAGCTCTTTGCGCTTCGCTTCGTCTGTCGTTTCCGCTGTCGCGCGCTCCAGGAGCTTGTCTACTTCCGGGTTGCTGTAAGCGTAGCCGTTTCCGAGAGAGCCGATTTGCTTGCTGTGGAACATTTGGTAGAGGAAGAAGTCAGGGTCTGGGTACCAGGACCAGCCCATGATGTAGAGCGGCGCTTTTCCTTTGGCGACGATGTCGCTGAACGTTCCCCACTCTACTGTCTTGATTTCCGCGTCAATGTTCAGGTTGTCTTTCAACTGCTGAGCCGCGATAGTCGCCTGCGGCACGCGGGAAGCGATTACATACAGCTCGGTTTTGAAGCCGTCCGGATAGCCTGCCTCTGCCAGAAGCTGTTTTGCTTTTTGCGGGTCAAAGGCAGGTACGGCTGCTTCGAGCGACGCGTCATAGCCCCACGATGCTTTCGGCAGCGGCAGAAACGACTTCTCCGCTCCGCCCCACTTGAACACGCCTTTTACCAGCCCTTCCACGTCAACCGCCATGCGGATGGCTTCCCGAACCTTTTTGTCTTTGGTCGGACCTTCGATCTGGTTCAGGCCCATGTACTCGATGGACAGGCCCGGCTTGGTCTGCAGGTTCAGGTTTGGATCCTTCTCGATGATCGCGCGGTTTTGGCCTTTTACATCCGTCACCATGTCGATGTCGCCGGAACGCAGGGCGTTGGTCATCATGTTTGCATCTGTAATGAATTTGAACTCTACGCCGTCCAGATGCGGTTTTGGTCCCCAATATTTATCAGAACGCTTCAAATTTACAGAATCATCTTGATTGAACTTGTCGATCATGAACGGCCCGGTGCCAACGAGATGCGTGCCGAACTGATCTTTCCAGCCTTCTACTTCTTCACGCGGCACGATGATGTTGCCGCCATCGGTCAGCATCGCCAGCAAGGCTGCGTTTGGCGCATCGAGGTGAATCGCGACCTCGTTTTCGCTGATGACTTCGACTTTTTCCACGCCGCGCAGACGCTTGAGCGCGGATTGCTTCGCGGAGCGCTCCAGGCTGTACTTCACGTCTTCCGCTGTCATTTTGCGCCCGTCCTGGTATTTGCCAGGCTGGAAGTACACGTTGTCACGCAGCTTGAACGTGTACACCTTCATGTCATCGGACACTTTCCACTCCGTAGCCAGGCTCGGCTCGATTTTGGACAGGTCGCTCGTGTAGCGGACGAGCGTGTCGCCAATGCTGCGGATGATGTTCGATTCATAAGCTCCGGTGTACGCAATCGGGTCCAGCGTTTTTGCTGTAGACGACAAACCGATTTTCAGCACGCCGCCGTCTTTCGGCTGCCCGGCAGCCGCCTGCTGCTCACCGCCCTTTGACTCTTGGGCAGGTCCTCCACATGCAGCGAGTGCCAACATTGACACGACCATGACAGAAGAAAACAACGCTTTGGCTTTGCTAATTTTCCTCACTACGATTCCCCCAGTTAATGTTTTTGTATCAAATAACGAAACACATATTCACTATGTGTTACGTTTTGGATTATAGCAAATGACTTTTTTAGTGTAAATAGTCGAAAAACAAAAAAAGTTAAGACTTGATTCACAGCGTTCGCTTTCAGTACAATCTCTTCAAGATTCGCACCTACTAAAAAATCAGGAGTGTCTAACCGATGAACCAACTTGTGGAAATTAGCCGCAATTTGCTGGCAACTTGTTTAGGGGTAAAAGAAACAGAAGAGCTGGTCATTGTCACGGATGAAGACAAGCGCCCTTTGGCGGAAGCCCTCTACGCAGCGGGAAAGCTGCTCGGAGCCGAAACGATGCTGCTCGTCATGCAGGAGCGTGAAAAATCAGGCCAGGAGCCGCCGCAGACGATTGCAGAAGCGATGAAGCAAGCAGACGTCGCCGTGTGCATCACGAAGTATTCGCTGACGCATACGCAGGCGCGCAAAAATGCCGCCGCCAACGGGACGCGCGTCGCGACCATGCCCGGCATTACCGAAGATATGTTCACCGCTGGCGCCATTTCCGCCGACTATCAGGAGGTCAAGCGGCTGACGGAAACCGTCACGGACATCCTGACCAAAGGCAAACAGGTACGGATCGAAAAGGGCGGGTACACGCTCGAATTTTCCATCGAGACGAGAAACGGCGTTCCCAGCACTGGGATGTATTTGGAAGCGGGCCAGTCGGGCAACCTGCCGTCGGGCGAGGCGTACATCGCCCCCGTGGAAGGTTCGGCGAACGGCCAGATTTTGGTCGACGGCTCCATCGGCGGAATCGGCAAAATTGACGCGCCGTTGCTGCTCACCGTCAAGGACGGGAGACTCGTCGACGCAGAGGGGCCGATGGCTGCCCGCCTGCTCTCCACGCTCGGGGATGGCGACGGACGGATGCTTGCAGAATTTGGGATCGGAACCAATCACAAGGCGAGAATTATCGGAGTTGTACTGGAAGATGAAAAAGCGTTCGGGACGATCCACGTTGCGTTTGGCAGCAACGCTACTTTTGGGGGAACGATTCAGGCGGGCGTGCACATTGATTTAATCGTAAACGAACCGGATGTGTACATCGACGGAGTGCCCTTGCAGGAAAAAGGACGCTTTCTGTTTGCGGCACAATAGCGAGCGACAGGCGTGAAAACGAAAAAGCAGAAGCGAATACACTCGCTCCTGCTTTTATTCATGCCCCAGGCCCGCGCCAAAACAGCGGACTGTGGACAGGGGACAGTGGGCACCAAGCCACCCGGGCGCTGCGCTCTTGCTCTTACTGTTGCTCTTGCTTTTGCCTTGCGCTAATTCGCTGCCGAGAGCTTTTCCACCAGCCGCTCGAGCAGTTCTTGCCCGTCGCTGCCCACGATATTTTTGCCGTTGTACAGCGCAAACGGCTTTTCCAGACATTGGCCGCAATAGTTGACACACCGCTCGTCGATCAACTGCACATCGGGAAATTTCCTGACCTCGTTTCTCACCCACTCCAGACTGCCTTGGAGATTGCACGGGCAAAATTTGATTGTATGCACCATCGTCTTCCCCCATCAATAAATGGCATTGCGCTTCTACCTGAATTTTACAGTCAATTCAGAATTAACAGCAAGAACACGCATAAAACCGCAAACGCTTTAAAGCGGCGAGGAAGCCGAAAAGGCCGGGCAGGCTGCCAGAACTTGGGCGTCTGGAACCGCTCGGCCTTTTTTGGTTATAGTCGCGTGCGTACAGCTCAAGCAGCCCTTTACGCCTCTTGCAGCAAAAACTGTTTGCCGTACTCTCCGTGATCGAGAATCATCGGATGCTCAATCTGGATCGTCGAATGCTCGATGCCGTACTTCGTTTTCAGCAGATGATTGATGCCGAGGATCACACAGTACGGCTGAATATCCTCGCGCACAAACACGTGTGCCGTCAGCGAGTAGTGCTCTGTCGATACCGCCCACAGGTGCAGCTCGTGCACGTCATAGACGCCTTCCACACTGGCGAGGTCTGCCCGGATTTGGTCGAGATCAAACTGCTCCGGCACGGATTCCATCAGGACGGCCAGCGATTCGCGGATGATTTTGAAGCCGCCCATAAAGATGATTCCTCCGATCACCATGCTAATCAGCGGGTCGAAGAGGTAGTAGCCTGTGAAGTAAATGAGAATGGCAGAAGCGATGACGCCCACAGAGCTGAGCAGGTCGCCGATGAAGTGCCACAGGGCGCTTTTCACATTCAGGTTGTCTTCTTCCTTGGTGCTTCTGGACAGCACGATCGTCAGCACGATGTTCACGATCAGCCCGATGGACGCGATCGTCAGCATCAGTTGCAAGTCGACGTCTTGCGGGTGAATCATCCGGTTAATCCCTTCAATCGCGATGCCGATTGCAATTACGGCAAGCGCCAGGCCGTTCAAAAACGAAGCGATGATTTCAAAGCGCAAAAAGCCAAACGTGTACTTTTTGGTCGGCTTGCGCGTCGCCATGTAAATCGCGGTCATGCTCAAACCGAGCGCGATGACGTCCGAGATCATGTGCGCCGAGTCGGACAGAAGCGCCAGCGAGTTGGACAACAGGCCGCCGACGATTTCCACGATGGTAAAAAACAAAGTCAGGATCAGTGTAATCCACAACGTTTTCTTCGATTTTTGCTGTTCCTTCACGTGATCGAGATGATGATAATCAGCGTACTTCACGTGTTTCATAAGAGCCACCCCCACTATCAAAATAGAAAAATTACAATCTAATAATTAATTTAATTATAGGGTGTTTTTGCCACTTATTCAAATGAACATTTTATGGATCATACTACTGATTTTCATTCCCAGCCCAGTCGTTTCTCACGGAGAGACGCGGGGAAAACGCGGTTTCGTTCAGCATTTTGGCCCGGCTCCTGTTGCCAACGCAAAGCAAACAGCCTTCTCCCCCTCTGGAAAAGGCTGTTTGCTTTGCGCGATTTACTGGCAGCCTGTTTTGACACACCTCAAGCTACGAGACATACCCCTCGACAATGCGCCGAATATTCCCTTTGTGCTGCTCCAGCAACCGAAGCGACTCGGCCTGCGACAGCGCCGTTTTTTTCATCACAATCGCAAGCCTGGCGTCGCCTTGCGCCCTGTTCAACAGCTCATCGGCTTCCTCCAGCGAGACGTCGGCCGCTTCCGCGACGATCTGCTTGGCCCGCTCCTTCAGCTTTTCGTTCGTCACCTGCACGTTGACCATCAAATTTTTGTACACCTTGCCCAAGCGAACCATGCATGCGGTCGTAATCATGTTGAGCACCATCTTCTGCGCCGTCGCCGCTTTCAGCCGGGTCGAGCCTGTGACGACTTCCGGGCCGACCACGACGTTGATGGAGACGTCCACGCCTTCATTGATCTCAGCCGTCGGATTGCACGACAGCGACACAATTTTCGCCTTGAGCCGACTCGCCTCTGCCAGTGCGCCTTTTACATAAGGCGTGCGCCCGCTCGCCGCAATTCCCACTACAGCGTCACCGGCCCTGACTCCGTGCGCCCAGACATCCTCCTGGCCCAAATGCGCGAGGTCTTCCGCTCCTTCAATCGCTTTGACGAGCGCTTCCACTCCCCCGGCGATCACGCCTTGCACGAGGGAAGGGTCTGTGCCAAAGGTCGGCGGGCACTCCGCCGCATCCAGCAGTCCTAAGCGGCCGCTGGTGCCTGCGCCAAAATAAAACAGCCTGCCGCCGTTTTGCAAGCATTCGGCAATCATGTCCACCGCCCGGGCAATCGCGGGCAGCTCCTTTTCCACGCAATAGGCGACTTTTTTGTCCTCCTCGTTCATGAGCCTGATGATGTCGAGTGTCGAGAGCAAGTCCAGGTCTTCCGATTGCTTGTTTTTCGTCTCGGTCGTCAAACCGCTCAGTTGATTTCTCATCCGCTACCTCCCCGTCAGTCTCCAGTTCGTCCGTTTTCTTCATCAAAAGTGCCCCTGTTGCTTCCACATACTGACAGGCAAGCGACCGACTGCCTTTTGCTTGCCGAACAAAACGTCCGCAACGACTCCCAGCGCCCGTTCACTCTGGTCGTACACCGCAAGAAAAGCGTCCACCTCCGGAAAAGCGGTCAGGTCGTACGGGTTTCTGAGCGCCACTGCCACCACCTTTTTGCCTCGCGTGGACAGTTGCTGCACCAGTTGCGCCTGACCGCTGTAAAGATGGGCGTTGTACGTAAAAACGATCACCGTATCGCAGGGCGCCACGGCAGCGACAGCCTGCTCGATCTCCGCCTGCGCAGGTTGGAGTGCGGACAGAAAGTGGGCATGCACCTGTCTGTGCGCTTGCAGCGGCGCTACCAAAAGCTCCGCGCCCGCCTGCTGATCCTCTGCCTGCGTCAACCGGCCCACTCCCGGCAAAATCACGCCAAGCGCCCCCGCCTGCTCCGGCAAAGGGACAAGCCCCTGGTCGTTTTTCACCAAGGTCACAGCCTGCGCGAGCGCTTCTTTGGCCAGCCGCTCGTGAGCCGTCCGGTCAAAACCGGGACCTGTCGCCGCCAGACACTGCTCCCAGGAAAGATAGCGCTGCTTCAGTCCCGTGATGCGCTCGACAGCCTCCTGCACCCGGGAGTCGGGAATTTCACCGCTGCGGATCGCTTCGGCCAGACGATCATACGTCTTCTGCTGCACCTCGGGCGTATGCGAGACGAGCACCATGTCCACGCCCGCCTGTATCGCCTGCACCGCTGCTTCCGGCACGCCTGTGGAGCTGGCGATGGCGGCCATTTCCAGACAATCGGTAATCGCAACGCCCTGAAAGCCGAGCTGCCCGCGCAAAACGTCCGTCACCAGCCGCCGCGAGATCGAGGCAGGCGCACCGCTTTCGTCGACGGTCGGCAGGCTGACATGTCCGATCATCACCATCGGGGCTTTTGCCGCGATACAGCGGCGAAACGGAACCAGCTCCACCTGCGAGAGCCGCTGCCAGTCGTGCCGCAGCACCGGAATCGCTTCGTGCGAGTCTGTGCTCGTGTCGCCGTGGCCGGGAAAATGCTTGATCGCAGCAACGACGCCGCTTGCAAGCAGCCCTTGCACGGCGCTCTCGCCAAAACGCCCGACCGCTTCCGGCTCCGCGCCGAACGAGCGCACTCCGATCACCGGATTGGCCGGATTGTTGTTCACGTCGACGACAGGGGCAAAATTAACGGTAATGCCCGCGGCCCGCAGTTCCTCTCCAGTCGCCGCATAAACCCGTCCGGCCCACTCCGGGCTTCCCGTCGCACCGAGCGCCATCGCTCCGGGAAACCGGGTAGCACCGCGCATTAGCCTCGCCACGACGCCGTTTTCCTGATCGGTTCCGATCAACAGCGGATGCGGCTGTCCGGCTTCCTTCGCCCAGCGTTGCAACGTGCGCACGCGCCGAAACGTCTCTGCGACTGAACCGATGTTGCGGCTGAACAAAATCACGTTGCCAATCTGCCGCTCGCGAATCCACGTCTCCATCTCACCGGGTACTTCCAGCGTCGGGTAACCGATCATGAGCAGTTGCCCGACTTTTTGCTCCACACTCATCTGCTTTGCACGCATGGAGAACCTCCTTTTTTTCGCACGCTCGCAGCCGCGAATGACGCGAATGATTAGACAAGCTCCTTGCTGTACTTGGCGTACTGCTTCCAGCTTGAATAGCCGAGCTTGGCGTAAAAGTCGACGAGCGCCGTCCAGTCAATCACGATCTGCTGAATCCCGCGCTGCCGCAGCATGGCAATCCCCGCCTGCACGAGCGCCAATCCCAGGCCGCTTCCCCTGTGCGCCGGGTCGATGCCAAGCGGTCCGATCCCGCCCAGCTCCCGCGCAAAAAGCGGTGCCCAGTAGACGTTTTGCGCAATAAACGGCGACTTCGCGTCATTGATCCGGCAAAAGCCGACGATTTCCCCCTGCCGCTCCAACACGACGAACTCGCGCCCAGTCCCGCCGCGCTGAAAATAGTGAATCGCCTCGTACTCCCAGCGCCCGGGAAAGCAGCGATGCAAAAAGGACAAGAACGCGTCTTTGTCGTCCGCCGCAAGCAAGCGGAAGCGCCCGTCCGCGACTTGCGGCAATGGAACGGATTTCTGATCGTCCTGATCGGAATAGCGGCAAAGCAAATCGTTTTCCAACGGCTCCAACAAGCGGTACCCACGCGCGGCAAACCAGGCTGAAACCTCTGGCGACTCAACGGGAATCCCCGGGAAATAATGATACGGGTCGCGGCCGAGCCATATTTTTTGCACGCCGCGCTGCCGCAAAGCCCGCTCTGCTCGCGCCAGCAGCTCGCTTCCGATTCCTTGGCCGCGATCGTTGCGGTCCACGAGCAACACCTGAATCCAGCCGACGCCTTTTCCCAGTTGCACATCGAGCTGTTCCTGCCAGCATTTTGCCACGACAAATCCTACGGGACGCCGCGCAACCGCATCCATGGCAATCCAGGAGCCTGCCTGCAGCACATTGCGATCTTCCAGGCTGTTCTGGCGGAGCAGCTCGGGACGCATCGGGAAGCGCTCTCCCAGCTCCCGGTTCCACAGCTCGCACAGCGCATCCAGGTACAGCGCGTCCAATGGTACGTAAAACATGCGTTCATCCGCCTCCTAATGCCCTACTTCAACCCGGAAGTTTTGGAGCCTTCGACAAAGTATTTTTCCGCAAACAAAAACACGAGCAAAATCGGAATCAGGCTGATTAACGCCCCCGCCACCAGCAGTTGGTCGTCGGTCTTGTACTGTCCGCGCAGCGACAAAATCCCGATCGGCAGCGTAAAATGCTCCTCGGAGATGAGATAGATGACAGGCGCGAGAATTTCGTTCCATTTGCCCATGAACGTAAAAACCGCGAGTGTCGCGAGCGCCGGCTTGCACATCGGCAAAAACACGCGCCAGTATATTTGGAACGGATTGCAGCCGTCCAGCTTGGCCGCTTCCTCATAATCCTTAGGGATGCTCAGGAAAGCCTGCCTCATCAGGAAAATGGCAAACGGCTGGCCCAGCCACTCCAAAATCCACAGCGGCGTCAGCGAGTCGAGCATCCCTAAGTTTTTGAAAATGATAAACTGCGGGATGATCGTCACGATTCCGGGAATCATCATCGTCCCGAGCACGATCATGAACAGCGTATCGCGAAACGGAAAGCGCAGCCGGGCAAAGGCAAAGGCGATCATCGAGCTGGAGAGTAGCGTGCCGACTACGGACAGTACCGCGACGATCACGCTGTTGACCGTGTAGCTGCTGAAGTTCGCCTGCTCCCACACCTGCGGGTAGTTGCTCCACTTCACAGGATCGGGCACCCATTCCGGCGGAAATTGCATGTACTGCTTGTACGTTTTCAACGAGTTGAACACCGTCGTCAAAAACGGCACGACCATAATCAAGGTGCTGACGAGAACAAACAAGTATCCCAGAACTTTATGGAGAGGAAAACGCTTTTGCATGGCTACCTCCTTTTCCTCCGCGCACGCCATCGTAAATTAATCATAGTGAACCCATTTCTTTTGCAGCTTGAATTGCAGCAAAGTAATCGCCAGCAAAATGAGGAACAGCACCCAGGCGATCGCAGAGGCGTAGCCCATCTTGTAAAAGCTGAAGCCTTGCCGGAACATGAGCAGCATCAGGACGAGACTCGCGTTGTTCGCGCCGCCCGTCGACCCGGCCTCGGTGGAGCCGCCCGTCATGACGAAAATTTGCTCGAAATTTTGAAACGAGTAGATCGTGTTCAAAATGATGACGAGAAACGTCGTGCCGGAAATCATCGGAACGGTGACCTGCCAAAATTTTTGCCAGGCGTTCGCGCCGTCAATCGACGCTGCCTCGTACATGTCATGGGAAATCCCTTGCAGCCCGGCCAAAAAAATAATCATCATGTAGCCAACCGACTTCCAGATCGCGATGAGCACGAGCACCGGGATGACCCACACTTCGTCAATCAGCCAGTTTTGCGGCGCGATGCCGAATTTGGCGAGGATGGCATTGGCAAAGCCGATCCGCTGGTTGAACACCGCATCCGCCACATACGCGATCACCGTCCACGACGAGATCACGGGCAAAAAGTGCGCCATCCGAAACAGCTTCAGCCCTTTCAGCTTCTGGTTCAGCGCGACTGCCAGCAAAAGCGCCAGAAACGTCTTGGCCGGAACGTACAACAGCGTGAAGTAGACCGTGTTCCACAGCGCCTGGTAAAACAGCGGGTCGGCGAACAGCTTTTCGTAGTTATCCAGCCCGGTCCACTTCGGCGGATTCAAAATATCGTAGTCGGAAAAGCTGAAGTAGAGCGAGGCAAGCGAAGTCCCCAGGACAAACACGAGAAAGTGGACCAGGTAGGGGGAGACGAGCAGCAGCCCCCATCTCCCCTCGCTGTCCAGCCAGTTTCGTTTCTGCTTCGTTTTCACATCAGGCTGTGCCTGTAGCTTGTTTGGTAGCTCCAACATCGTTGGCTACACTTCCTCCCTGATGGTTTGCTACTGCTTCTTGAAAAACTCATCCAGAACTTTTTGCACGCCCTCGTCTGTCTTGGTGATGTAGTCGTCCACGCTCATCTTGTCCATAAACAGCTCGGCCAGATTGTCCGTGACGACCTTCAACCATTCCGCGAAAACGGCGTTAGTGTCGATCGTGCCCGCGAACTCCAGGCTGTCGAGGAAAACTTGCTTGTTGTCCGGCTTGATGCTCGGGTTCAGAAACATCTCGGAGTTCGCCACCGATTTTTTCACCGGAATCGCTTCCCCTACCTCTGCCCATTGTTTTTGCGCCTCGTCCGACGTCGTCCAGTACGTAATCCATTCCTGGGCCGCTTTTACTTTTTGCTCCTCGGCTTTTTTGTTGATGACCCACGAGTTGGCGATGACTGGCGCGAACCGTTTGCCATCCGGACCTTTGGGCAGCGGCGCCACATCGTAGTTCAAGCCGGCTCCGTTCATCGAGGTCGTAGCCGCGTAAATGTCGATCTGCATTGCGGTCGCTCCGCTCAAAAACACTTTGAAGTTGCTCTGGAACGCCTTCAATTCGGCCGGGTTCGGGAACAGCTTGCGCTTCATGCCGTCCGCCATCCACTCCACCGCTTTTTTGTTTTCCGGAGAATTGACGATCGACTGTGTCATCGTCGGATCGAGCACGCCGCCGCCGTACGCTTTCATGATGTTAAACGCCCCGCGGGAGCTGCCGAAAAACGTAAAGCCGTACTGCTTCACCGCATTTTTGTCAAAGGCGGGGTCGTCCGCATTTTTCCCGTTAGCATCGAGCGTCAGCTTGGCGGCCGCCGCCTTCAGGTCATCCCACGTCCAGTCTGCCGTCGGATACGCGACTCCGGCCTGGTCAAACAAATCCTTGTTGTAGAAAAGCGCCCCTACCTGAATGCCCTGCGGCACGCCCCAGTATTTCCCCGAGGCGTCCTTGTTGAACTCCACGCCGAGCACCTCGTCCTTGTTGACTTCCTTCGTGACGTAATCGGTTATATCGCGAATCGCCCCGCGCTGCGCAAAGCCGAATACTTTCGTCCCGTCGCTTTGCCAGATGTCTGGCGCGTTTCCTGCGGCAATCTGCGTCGTCAGCTTCTGGTAAAAGTCCTCGTAAGGAGCCGTCACGGTCTTGATTTTGATATGCGGGTGCGACTGTTCGAATTTTGCGATAATTCCCTCCATCTTTTTCTTCGTAGGCGGATCAGAGGTGTAACCCATGTACAATTCCACCTGGTCCCCCTGCTGCGTCGAAGATTGGCTGCTACATCCGCCGACGAGCAACGCCGCTGCCAGACTGGCGATTCCTGCTGCTGCTAGAAACCTGCTTTTTTTCATGGAAAACCTCCCATTTTCGAAAAGATGCATACTTGTACAAAAAATGATTGCTCTGCCCTGCTCTTACGCGCTGCAGCGGATCGAGCCAGGCTTCGTATTGGCGTCTCGTTCCGTCCGCCAGTTGCTACAGTTGCTGGTTAGCGACACGCCCGTGGACAGCCAATCGCCCCGCACTAACGACAACTCCCCCCTCATCCTGTATGAAGCGCGCTTCATTTGCGAGAATTTACTGTCAATTCGTTACATACCTGTATTATAGACTCTTGAAATAAAATATCAAGATATTAACGTAATCGTAAAATAAAATTTCAAAACAAACATTTCGACATTCTTCTCCCTGTTTCTTTTCCTGTGACGAAGCGGCTCGAACGCGCAGCTCGGCCCGGCCTGCCCTGTTTTCGCCAGCAAAAAGAGCAGGAAACGAACCGCTTGATCGCCCTCGTTTCCTGCCCTGAAGCCTTATCTTACAATCCTGTAATTTTGTGTAAGGTAATTCGATTTCTTCTTTTCTCGCCTTTGTTTACGATTTTCCTATTGTCATAAAAAAGGAGGATCACTGTTTGTGGACGCCATGGAGATGAATATTCATGCTTTCCGATTGATTAATGACCTGGGTAAGCAGTACCCGGCACTCAATCCCGCGTTTTACGCCATTGCCGAGTACACCGTGTACGCCCTGGCCGTCTGCGTGCTTCTGTACTGGCTGACGCGCAGCTACCACAATCGCGTGATGGTGGTTTGCGCCGCGGTCACGTTTGCGCTTGCGGAACTGCTCGGAAAAATCGCAGGCAGCCTGCACACCAACAACCAGCCGTTTGCCGAGCTGGCGAATGTGAATCAGTTAGTGCAAAAAGCGGTGGACAATTCCTTCCCCAGCGACCATACGATTTTGTTTTTTTCCTTTTGCATGAGCTTCTGGCTGTTCAAAAGAAAAGCAGGCATTCTTTGGATGCTGCTGGCAGTATGCGTAGGGCTTTCCCGCATCTGGGTAGGCGTGCACTATCCGGCGGACGTCATCGTCGGTGCCTTAATCAGCATCGGCTCGGCCTTGACCGTTTTTATGGTGGTACCGCGGCTATCCTTCGTACACAGCGCGCTGGCTCTGTACGAAAAAGCCGAACGGGCTGTTTTGCCTGCCCGGCTTAGCTCCAAAGACTTTTGAGAAAAGCGAGCCCAAAACACTCTGTTTTTGCAAAGTGCTTTGGGCTCGCTTTGTCGTTTGCTAGCGGATTTTGCCGAGCGTAATCAGGCCATAAACCAGTTGGATCACGATGCCGCCCACCACCACAGGCACAAACCACATGCCAAACCAGCTTCCCCAGCCCATCGCAATCGAAATCGCTTCCAGCAAAATGACAGAAAACACAATGACGCATATATTTTTGAGCTGGTTCACGATTTTTCGGCTTTGCAAGTAAAACTGCTCCGCGTTTGCTTCGTTGAACCGCTTCGGATAGTTATAAACTTCCGGATGCTTTTCCACCGCCTGCATCAACCCAAACAGCAACGCCCCAATCCCTGGCAAAATGAGCAGCTCCCACTTCGAGCCCCAGCGATCCACTTCTCCTGCTCCGTTAAAATGAGCGGGCACCTTGTCAGGAAGATCGCCCCACAGCAACAGGAGAGAAACGATTCCCCCGATGTAAAAGACCGCTCCCAAAATGTCCCAGATCCATTCGCTTTTGGTCTTTGCGATGTTCAGCTTCGGACGCCCCCACCAATCGGCCATGCCTGTCCCTCCTTCAGATCGTCCATCCAGATTGACTTTTCTAAAATTTGGAGATAAGATTCATCCCATTCAGCCTATTGCGAACTATTCGACCCAACAAACCGTGAAAAAGAGGGGATTTCATGTCACACCCACCTAATCATAATTGGCTGGCCAGCCAAAATCAACAAGCCCACTTCCGATGTTACATCGATTCACCCCAAAAGCAGCAAAAGCTTTATAAACGAACGCTGGCCATCGTCGTCATCTCGCAAATTTTCGGAGGGGCGGGACTTGCGGCAGGCGTCACCGTCGGCGCTCTGCTCGCCCAGGAGATGCTCGGAACAGACAGTCTCGCAGGCATTCCCGCCGCGTTGCTCACGCTTGGCTCCGCCTTGGCAGCGCTGTTTGTCGGCCGACTCTCGCAACGGTTCGGCCGCCGCTTCGGGCTGGCAGCAGGGTTCCTCGCAGGAGGCATCGGCGCAGTCGGAGTCATTCTCGCTGCGGTGACACAGCATATCTGGTTGCTGTTTGCCTCGCTGCTCGTATATGGCGCCGGAACGGCCACCAATCTGCAAGCCCGCTACGCCGGAACCGATTTGGCCCAGCCCCGGCAGCGCGCGACCGCCGTCAGCATCGCGCTCGTCTCCACGACCTTCGGCGCTGTAGCCGGACCGAATCTGGTGGAAACGATGGGCCACTTCGCCAGCTCGATTGGCGTGCCGCCACTGGCCGGGCCGTTTATTTTGGGCGCTGCGGCTTTCCTCTGTGCCGGGCTGGTCTTTTTATTCCTGCTCCGCCCGGACCCGCTGCAGGTCGCCAAAGCCATCGCCGAAGCGCAAGCAGAGGAACAGAAAGCCTCTGCGGACATCCCGGGAAGCCTGCCTGCCGCCGACAGTCGCGGCATCATCGTCGGCGCGACCATCATGATTTTGACCCAGATCGTCATGGTCGCGATCATGACCATGACGCCCATCCATATGAAGCACCACGGGCACGGCTTGAGCGAGGTCGGCCTCGTGATCGGCATTCACATCGGAGCCATGTACCTTCCCTCGCTGCTGACCGGCGTTCTCGTGGACAAAATCGGCCGCACAGCCATGGCCTTTGCCTCCGGTGTCACCTTGCTTGCGGCTGGCCTCCTGGCTGCACTTGCCCCGGCCGATTCCATGCTGCTGCTCATCGTTGCCCTTGCCTTGCTGGGGCTGGGCTGGAATTTTGGCCTCATCAGCGGTACCGCCCTGATCGTGGACGCAACCCACCCCGCTACCCGGGCCAAAACCCAAGGAACCGTCGACGTCCTGATCGCCCTGGCTGGCGCATCGGGCGGAGCGCTTTCCGGCATGGTCGTCTCCGGCGCCAGCTACGCGACGCTCTCGCTTGGCGGCGGCTTCCTCTCCCTGCTGCTCGTCCCGGTGCTGATCTGGTCGAGACGGAAGCAGAGGCAGATGGAGGTTCAAGCGGAGCAGTCGTTGCATCAGTGAGTCCGTTCTCAGTCAACACTCGACTGACCGCCGCTTTTTTCGCCTCGCTGCTCGCTGTGCAAGACCGGAACGTCGATTCGAGGAACTGGCGCAAAAAACGGTCGCGCACGGCGGCAAGCTGCCCATGCCGATTCGCGAGTATTGCGGATTACCTGGGAGAAAAACCTTTTGAAACAGTTTTACTGTGCTGTGAAGATCCGTTCGGGGGGGGGCAGCCCGAAATTTACAGGCGCCTCTACAAGCTAACCTATTCTTCCGTGGCTTACTGAGTTTTTCTCAGAGAAAAAGAGGCAGAGCTTGTTCTGCCTCTTTTCTTTTTCCTGGGCCACGGAAAGTTAGCTGAGCTTGCTGCCGGAGACGTCTTCTATGACAATTCCGTTTAGCTTGAGGTTGACCGGATTGGCAATCGTGTCGCCCACCGGGCATGTCCGCTCCAAAAACTGAATGAAGGCTTCCACCTGCTCTTTGGCGGCATCGGTCTTGATGTGAAAGGTGTAGCGAATCTCGGAATACCCACGGCGCACGTCGGATTTGTTCATGAAGCCATCCGTATCCAGATCGCCTTCGACCTCCACCCAAAAATCGTCGAGATGAACCCCAAACTTTTTCGCATACACGCGAGCCACAATCGACTGGCACGCGCCCAGCGCGGACAGCACCAGCTCGACAGGATTCATCGCGGTATCCGTTCCGCCAAGGCTTTTCGGCTCATCGACAGTGACCTCAAAATTTCTGGAACGCGCCTTGACGACCATTCCTTCCTGCAAATGGGCGGTGGCTTTGAATGTTTCTACTGGCATGCTCAGCACTCCCTTTCAGATCGTTTGTGTGTTATTTTGAATTTTAGCACACTTTTCCGATTTGTATTATATGAATTATTGCGAAAGGGCTGAAAAAAACAGAAAAACGACTATCTTTGACCGGTCTGCCTATATGTAGTGCGACCGAACAAAGATCATCGTTTTTTCTCTTTAACTACAGGGGGCTATAGCGAGATATATTCAATCCCAGAAGAACGTCTTTCCTTGCTTCTCCCCTGCAAAGGATTAGTAACCCGGTTTTATTTTTTAAGGGCTGTCTGGCGATACTGAACAGGTGTCAAGTATGCCAGCGTTCCGTGAATCCGATGCTTGTTAAACCAGTTGACGTAATCGTATAGCTCCAATTCCAGATGACGAAGGCTTTGGAAGCTCATCTGGTTGATGAACTCCGTTTTCATGATTTTGTAAGTGGCTTCAGCCACGGCGTTGTCATAAGGACAGCCTTTCATGCTGAGAGATCGACCGATTTCAAAGGTCTCCAGAAGCTCATCCATCTTTTCATTTTTAAACTCACTGCCACGATCCGTATGAAACCACTGTCAGATCACTAACGACGAAGCGTTTGGATTCCGTTTGCTCAAACTCACGATCCAGGACATTCTTCGTCGTCGCTTCATTGCAAGCCGTTTTATTGGGCTTATACTGAGCTATGGTGTAGGTGGAGACCAGCCCCTGCTCTTTCATGATTCGGCCAATTCGACGTCTGGTAGCGACCAAGCCGCGCTCTTGAAACTTGAATTTGAGTTTGCGAGTACCATAAGCTTTGCGGTTTTTGTGGAAAATCTCCATAATCGCTTCGGTGATCTCGTCTTCTTTTGGTGATTCTTTCGCTTCATAGTAGAACGTACTTCTTGCGATTTGCAGGACGTCGCACATTGATGATACCGAGTATTTTATCACGATTGTTCCGGATGATTGATCCATCGGTCTAAAGCCGAGGCGGTGAGGTCATATTCCTCCACAATCGCCGCTCTGGGTTTCCCATTTTCATAGAGCTGCACCATTTGTTTTTTGAATTCGGATGCAAACGTACGTCGTTGTTGTTTGGGCTTTGTAGAGATCCGCTCCTTAGTTTAATAGGTTTATTCTACAAGCCCTTATTTTTTCTGTCCAACTTAGTGTAACCGATCCACTGCTACGTTTAGGTGCAGAAGGAGGTGATTCCTATGACCCAGCATCTGTACTTTATCGTAAGTCTCGGAATCCGATCTTGTATCGGATTCTTTTTTTGTTGTTATTTGATCCCTAAAAATTATAGATTTTTATCTGTTAAAAATTCGTTCGTTTGAGTGCAAAGGCTTTCGAGTGATTGAGGCTTTTTCCAAAAAGCAAAAAATTTCTAAGAGGCGGTTGTAGTTTACTTTGTTTTTTTACCTACAAGGGTGAAGGCGATGAATTGAGCGCTCAAAATAGTCGCTACTAACAATACAAAGGAGTTTTATTATGTCAAAATTTTCTTTAGGCACAGATGGAGCAAACCTTATCAAAAAACATGAGGGATTTTCCTTGAAATTTTATGGAGATCCTAAAGGGTATCCAACAGTTGGATGGGGACACTTGATAACAGACACGAAAGTATACAAAAAAAATACAACAGGGAATCCAAATGATTCTCTTCTATCCCAAGCAGAAGCTGATGCTTTATCAAAGTCTTTAAATCTAGGTTATACTTCACCAATCTCTCAGTCTAAGGCAAATTCTTTTTTTGCTGATGATACCGCAAAGGCTGTAAAGGCAGTAAATGATTTAAAACTTCCTACAGGTTGTCAATTTACACAATCGCAGTTTGATGCACTTGTTTCGCTCACTTATAATGGAGGTTCTGGGGTGCTAGAAACCCCAGATGTAGTAGCTATGCTTAAATATGCGTTTATATTTCCTTTTATTGGCCCACTTACACCAGCTCAAAGTGATACTTGTTCAAAATTAGTCAGCAAAGCATTTTCATATGATAGAACTTTACAAAAAAGAAGAAATGAAGAAGCAACTTTATTTTGTAAAGGCATGCCATATACTCACAAATATCCAGTATATACACTATAGTTTAATCGTTTTACGACATAAACAAGAAAGATCAGCCTTTAGGCTGACCTTTCTTGTTTAAAAAATGAATTCACAGGCATTTTCTGTTCGATTAGCACAGAACTTGTTCCATAACCTTCATTCATTTAATCAGTAATTTTTTTAAGCTCGAAAATAGTTGCCTCTGATAACAAGATAAGCCTATCGTTATTAACAACCAAAAAACTTAAACCTGCAGGTATTCTAAGTTCTGTAGAAGGGTCACTTATACCTACTGCTTTTACTACATCATTTTCATTTAAGTCTGGGATATCTATTTTATATAATCTATAAAAAGAGAGAGAGTTATAGCATGTCGCTGTAATCTCATATAATGGATTTTTTAGTTCATATTGATATTTCTTATAGTTTTTAAGTCCTTTTGATGAAAAAAAGTCTTTTTTGATTATAATTTCATCTCCAATAAATTTTTGCCCTGTTGGATATTCAGAAGCATCATTCCATGAATTTGCAAATCCTAAAAGCTTCTCAACTTTCCACGTTCCATAGAAATATTTTTCGGTTTCACTATCCAAATTTATACGTTCTACAGTACAATATTCAGTGGTATTTTTTGGAATAATAGACTCATCCGCTTCAGGTTTAGGCTCACTAGAAGTATTTGGATTTGATGTCATTTCAACATTTCCACAAGCCGATGCTAGCATCGACATTATCATGATACAAACCAATAATATTTTTTTCATATTTCACACTCCTGTTTATTTTTTGATTGTGTCACAATCTCTTCAGACATCATATGGCTCTTTACTGCGTATCATTTTTTGCGGTGATAGCAGGATTCAATATGTCAAAACACTGCCGTACGCACTTCATTTGCGTATTTTGAAAAGCTTACCATTAAGCCATTATTGCTTGGCTTTGCCCAAAAGCTCTCCATTGGAGCGTTATCCCAACAGTTCCCTTTCTGGCCCATGGAACACCGATAGCTAAACATCCTTTGATAATCGTTTGAGCACTATCGGCTCACGACGTTTATTATATTCACCTGTTATGACGTTTTGGCATACAAAAAAGTTCTGGGGATTTTTTCCTAAATATTTTCGGGTTCTCAAGCTCCGTCTCTGCTATTCCTTCGCATTAATTCGCTTCTGCTTACGCAAGCATACAAAAAAGGCCCTCGCATTTGGTATTATCCCCTTACGGTAGACAGCGAGAAAAGCCCTCATGGTATCATGAGAGGAACACTGTTGACCGGAGGGGATTTTTTATGCCACCACATAAAGGGCAAAAGCAGCAGCGGTATGACGAAGGAACAAAGAGGGAAGCTGTACGGCTGCGGGTAGAGGAGCAATGGAGCTACCCGATGATTATGGAAAGCACAGGAGGCCGGAAGGAAATTGGTCACCGATATTCCCTACATTCGCCTCGTCGATGGATTCCTGTATCTGTCTGTGGTGCTCGATCTGCACAATAACGAGACGATCGCTTGGGAAGTATCTGAGCGCAACGATCTCAACCTTGTGCTGGCTACGGTGAAGCAACTGGGCAAGCGGGAAGCGATCCTGCACTCCGACCAAGGATTTCAGTACACGACGAAGACATATGCCAATGGTGACGCTTAGCGACCGGCTATGCGCTGAAACACAACGACCAGGTGAACAAGACGCTTGCAAACACCATTGTAGGCTTCGGACTCGGGCACGTCGTTCTCGGCGCAATCGACCTGTTTGAGCATAGGTAGGTATGGGAGTAGGAGAGGCGCTGTTCTCTCCTATTTTCTTTTTGCACATCCGTCCTTGCTAGCGAATAAACCAATATGCAGACGAACTCGCTCGCACCTTTACATATTGTGGGAAAATAATCAAAAAAAGAGATACTTGTGTGCGAGGGATATTGATGTCAACGTTCCGTGATAAAAAATATTGGATTCTAGTCGTTCCCTTTTTGGTAACGGCTGTGCTGCTGGCGATTTATTTACCGCCAAGGCAAAAGCCGCTGACCCTGCTTGTCATACTCCTTTTTTGGGCAACCTATTATCTTTGGGTTTATTTCGAAAAAAATAACAAGTGAGACAAAAACGGATGAGCTCGCCGCCACCCCTGGCGTTTCGTGTATATGACAATAAGCAGAGACGTCGTCTCCAGCGTGACCCCGTCGGCTCGTATCGCTTCTGGCGTTCGCGTACGACAATAGCATAGACTGCAACTGCACTTCCGCCGCTGTTTTTCTTGCACGCGATTGCTTTTGCTGGATATGATAAGAAAAGAAGGACAAGCGGATATGAACAGCGAGGAGTGGAGCTATGTTTATCAACCAACCGACAGATACAAAGCGCGACCGCATTCCCCCTAACCAAAAGCAGACGACAGGCTTTCCGGTATTGCACTATGGAGAGGTTCCCGAATATACGGACCTCGCTACCGAGTGGAGCTTCCGCCTGTTCGGACTCGTCGAGGAAGAAGTCACGCTCACCTATGAGCAAATGATGGCTCTGCCAAAAAGCGAAGTCACGAACGACATTCATTGCGTGACGGGTTGGAGCAAGCTGGACAACAAATGGGAAGGCATCCCGGTGGAAGAAGTGCTGAAGCTGGTAAGAGTCAAGCCGGAAGCGAAGTATGTCATGCTGCACGCCGAGCACGGCTGGACGGTGAACATGCCGCTGGCCGACTTCATGAAAGCCGGCAATCTGTTCGCCACCAAGCACAATGGCGAGGACCTGACACCTGAACACGGCTGGCCGCTGCGTTTCGTCCTCCCGCACCTCTACTTCTGGAAAAGCGCAAAGTGGGTGCGCGGTGTCGAGTTTTTGGAGAAGGACAAGCAAGGTTTTTGGGAGAAAAATGGATACCATATGTATGGTGATCCTTGGAAAGAACAAAGGTTCGCATGGGATTGATTGAGGTTTACAGGGGCGGGAGACCGCCTCTTTATTTTTTCGATGAGTTTCATTCACATCGTACGCAGCTACCGAGACGAGTTGCTGCTTTTTTGCAAGTGCCGCCAACAAAAAAACCCCCGCCAAACAGCGAGGGTCCTTTCCAAAGCTCCACAACTCCACCACTAACACTTATTTCCCCACACGCAGCAGCGCGTGGTCTACCTTGATGCACAAATCTTGCACAACCTCGATGTCTTCCGCGCGGACAAGGCTCGCCGCCTCTTCGTTGGCGATTCCTTGCTGCATCCAGAACACCTTTGGCTTGTGCTTCATTTTCAGCGCATCCTGGGCGACAGGCAAAATGTCCTCGCTTTTGCGGAACACGTTCACGATGTCCACCTGCTGATCCAGCTCTTGCAGGCTGGCGACGGCTTTTTCGCCCAGAACGGTTTCTCCGGCGATGACAGGGTTGACCGGGATGATGCGGTAGCCGGCATTTTGCATGGCCTGCGCCACCATGTAGCTGGTGCGGTCCGGTTTGTTGGACAGTCCTACCACGGCGATAGTCTTCGCTTCCTCAAGCAGTTGACGACGGGTTTCGTTGCTAGGATTTTGGCTCATGTCAAAACACTCCTTCTCTTTTTCGGTTTAGGATTGGCTGCGGCCTGCGACAAACTCGGCAATCGTGCGGGTCATGACGCCTGTGCCGCCAGGAGGCTGCATATCGCCTGCTGTAGCGGTGTACGCCGTACCGGCGATGTCCAGATGCACCCATGGCGTATCGCCGACGAATTCCTGCAGGAACACGCCGCCGATGATGCCGTGACCATAGCGCCCGCCCGAGTTTTTCAGGTCGGCAAAACGGCTCTTGTTCAGGCTGCGGTACTCTTCAAACATAGGCAACTGCCACAGACGCTCGCCAGCGGTGTCTGCTGCGCCAAGCAGCTCGTTCATGAGCGCCTGGTTGTTCGTCATTGCCCCGGAGCAGTAATGTCCGAGAGCGACGACGATGCCACCTGTCAACGTAGCGGCGTCGACGATGCACGACACGCCCTGCTCTTTTGCATACGTGATGCAGTCAGCCAAAACGAGGCGGCCTTCCGCATCTGTCGTGATGATCTCGACCGTTTTTCCGCTCATGGTCGTAATCACGTCGCCAGGGCGGAATGCCGTGCCGGATGGCATGTTTTCCACCGTTCCGATGACGGCGAGCACGTTGACCTTCGGCTTCATTTGGCCCAGCGCTTCCAGTGCGCCGATCATCGCAGCCGCGCCGCCCATATCCGACTTCATGTCTTCCATGCCCGCTACCGGCTTGATGGAGATGCCGCCTGTATCGAATGTCACGCCTTTGCCGATCAGGCCGATGACGTCGTCCCATGTCTCTCTGCCCTGATATTTGACCGCTACCACGTACGGCGCAAGCTCGCTGCCTTTTGCGACGCTGAGGACGCCGCCCATGCCCAGCTCTTCCAGCTTCGCTTTATCCAGCACCTCCACCGTCATTCCGTAGCGCTCCGCTACGGCGACTGCCGCATCTTTCAAGGCGCGCGGCGTCAAGTAGTTGGCAGGCTCGTTCACGAGCGTGCGCGCCAGGTTGGTGCCGGAAACGAGCGCACTGCCGCGCAGCACGCCTGTTTGCACGGCGCTTGCGGCGTCATCGGCAGCCAGAATCCGCACGGTTGCGATGGGCGGAAACTCCCGCTTCGCTTTTTGGCGGTAGCCTTCGTAGTTGTATTCAGCCAGTCCGAACGCTTCCGTCACGGCCTGGGACAGACGCTCCGCGCTCATGTGCTCGGTTGTCGGCAGGTCAATCGCGACGATTTTCGCTTTGCCTTTGGAAGCGACCGTTTTTGCTGCCCGTCCCCACGCATTGCGCGCTGCGACAAAGTCAAACTTGGCCGGCTCGCCCATGCCGACGATGAGCAATTTTCTCGCGGCGATCCGGTTCAAACCATGGATCACCGTTACCTCTTTTGCTTCGCCCGTAATCTCTCCTTCTTGCTGCAAACCGCTGAGGCTTCCGGCAAAAGCCGCTTCCAGCTCCGGGTACACCTGGGAAAGCTGCTCCCCTTTCCAAAGCGGCACGACCAGCTCGTCGCATGCGTAGCTCACGAGCTGCGAGCGTTTTTCTACGGTTACTTCCATATACTCTTCCCTCTTTCGCTGTGATAGGATACAATTATGGGCACATTTGTGTTTTTAACACGATGTGTCTACATACAAGCGCAAGGATGGAAACGTCATGGCTTTCGCCTCTGCGTACGGAATGGCATCCTGATCCGGCAATACAGCCTCGCACTTCTCTATGTAACGAAGCACTTCCTCTACGTCTAGCCCCCAATGCACGGGTCCGTAGCGGGACAAATACTTCCGCGCATTGCCAAACATCCAGCGAGCGCCTTTCAAATTGCCGTATTCGAGATGGTACAGTCCGACTGATAGTTGCAGCAATCCTTGCAAAAACTTATCGGATTTGTCCTCCATCCAGATGTCTTCCAGCAGATCGTGGCATTCGTAGTACTCCCCTTCATTGAACTTTTCAATGAACTGCAAATACTGCGCGGGATACTCCATGGATGCACGCCTCCGTTTCACACCTGCTTTTTTCCAAAAAAGCTGCCTCGCGAAGAAGCGCCTGCACGTATATGGCTGACCTTCCAACCAGGAGCTTTCCTTATGGTACCACAGATTGGCAACGCTTAAAATCCAAACGAAAACTTCACGGATTAAGACAACGCCCTTCTGTTACAATAATCAAGAGAAGCGTACAGTAGAAAGGAATGGATTTTCCGTGGCGGATATTCTCGAAAACTTCCCCTTATGGGCTGCACTAATTGCCATAGGAATCGCCCAATTTATCAAAATTCCCCTCCATTTTTTTGCAACGAAAACATGGCAATGGTCGCTGTTGCTCAGCACTGGCGGTATGCCCAGCTCCCACTCCTCTGCCGTGACCGCACTGTCGACCGCTGTTGGGCTGCGGGAAGGCTTTTCCAGCAACATGTTTGCTATCTCCGCCATTCTCGGCGTGATCGTCATGTTCGATGCCGCAGGCGTTCGCCGTCATGCCGGTATGCAAGCCGTTGTCTTAAACAAGCTCGTGGACGAATTTAACCACCTTCTGGAAGGCATGAAATCGTTAAAAGTGCGCCCGAACCAGGAAAAAGCGAAGAAGCTGAAAGAGCTGCTCGGCCATCAGCCGATCGAGGTGCTGATTGGCGGATGGCTCGGCGTCATGATCGCATTGTTGGTGCAGCCGTTTTTTTAGGACGTTTCCACAGGGGGGATTCACATGCGTATCGTTTCCATCTGTCCGAGCAATACGGAAATCCTCTATTATTTAGGTCTGCATGAGCACGTAGTGGGGCTGGACGATCACTCCGACTGGCCTCCCGAATGGCAGCACTTGCCCCGCGTCGGCCCCGACCTCTCCATCGACATGGAGCGGGTAGTTGCGCTCCAGCCTGATCTGGTCGTCGCCTCGCTGAGCGTCCCCGGCATGGAAAAAAATGTGGAGGCGCTGCGGGAGCGAGGAATCCCGCATATCGTGCTGAATCCGTCGCGAATCGGCGAAATCGCCGCTGACATCAGGCTGGTCGGCGAAGCGACAGGCTTTCACAAGCAAGCCGAGCAGCTTGCGGCTTCCTTTGACGAAAGAATAGAAAGCATCCGACAACAGACCGCTGCCTTTTCCCGCCGCCCTAAGCTGTACTGGGAATGGTGGCCCAACCCGATCTACACCCCGGGCCGGGAAAACTGGCTGACAGACGTGAGCGAGATCGCCGGGGCCGTCAATGTGTTCGCCGACTTTCCCGTCGCCAACGTGAAGGCGACGCGGGAGATGGTGCAGGAGCGCGACCCTGACCATATATGCGTCGTCTGGTGCGGGATCGAGCTTCGGCGCATCAAGCCGGAAACGATCACGAGCCGCCCGGAGTGGAGCGACATGACAGCGATTCGCCAGGGCCAGGTTCACTTGCTGGAGGAAGGGCTGTACTGCCGTCCGTCTCCCCGCATTCTCGACGGGCTGGAGCAGCTCGTCAAGCTGATTCATACATAAGCCAAGGCTGCGCCGCCAATCCGCGTACTTGCCAGCCAAGCCAAAAAACGTTCAAAGCCATCGCCTTGAACGTTTTTTTCTGTTTGCTTTCCTACCGCCGTTGCGGTATTTTTTGTCTTCGCTTTCGTTATGCAGTTGTTTTGGTCCGGGCATCTAGTTGGCTACTTCCGCCATCGCGGCGATGCCCTTTTGGTTCAGGTTGTTGAGAAAAGCCTCGGTCAGCTTTCCTTCCCCGCGTCTGACGATATATACATCGACTGATTTTTTGCCCCATTGGTTGAATACGTCTTGCTTCGTCTCGAAGTACAGGTCGATCTTGTGTCCGCGAATCGCTCCGCCCTTGTCCGCCACAACCCCGTATCCGTAGCCTGGTATGTACAGGATCGTTCCCAGCGGGAAAATGCGCAAGTCGGCGGCAATCGTCGAATAGTCGTCCCGGCGAACCTTCACGCCCGAGTACGTAATCCCGTAGGACGGGTCGGAAGGGTTTTTTCCGGTCGACTCGAACCCGGCGTAGTAGCCGGTCGCGACGACGCGAACTTTTGGGTATTGATCGAGAACTACATCCGCTTTATCAATGACTTGAGTGAGTGAACTGGCCGATACTGTCCGTTTTTTGACGACCCGTTGCCCCTCTTTGATTTCCTTGATTCCGAAGGTGGATTGGAGATTGTGGTCTCCTACCACGTTGTAGCCGTATCCATCCCTTGCAAACGCCGTCAAGACCAGGATGAACAGCGCGAGGATACTTACGAACTGCTTCCCATTCATTTCTTGGTAAACCTCCTCTCGGTTCTAGTCATGTCCCGAAGAGGAGAAAACTATACACAAATTTTGGATTGTTTCAGAAAGATTCAGTATGTTTCTTCATGGCAAAAGAAAAACAGGCCCTCAAACAAGGCCTGTCTTGCATCCGCTAAAACATCCGGTATCCTTTTTTGCGCAGGGTGGAAATCGTCCAGCCGCTGCCGACAGTCCCTGCCATTCCGCAGCCGAGAATCACGGCATCCCAGACGCCGGGAACGATCTTTTGATAGATCAGCGCCCCTACGACCACGCCGACTCCGATCACGACAGGAAGCCATGTCGTTTTCAAAATCATGTTTAAAATAAACCCAATGCCAAAACCGAGCACGGTGAACAAAACGATGGAAACCATAAATTGCAATAAGCTCATCGACCGCAAGACCTCCTGCCATCGTCTCCGGCTTTGCCTTTTTTCGGTCGGCAAATCAAAGGAGGACGGGCTGTTTTCGCCTTTTAGTGTAGCAAAAATGGCAGATACAGGTCAATACGAACAACCGCCGCGAGCGCAGACGAAAAGAACCGCCGGGCATCATCCCCTGACGGCTCTTGCTCTATGCAACAACGGTGTGTGCTATTTGTTCGTGGATACTGCTTCCTGATGAACGTCTTTTCCTGCGCCATCACAGTTCGGGCAATTTTCCGTGCCACCCAGGAGCAGTTGGAAATACCCTTGGCCATGGCAGTACGGGCATTGTTCTTGGTTATGTCTCATGATGAGCTCCCCTTTCTCCATACATGCTCCGTTATTAATTGCATGTATTTTCAGATTATTTTGATGTATCTAACTATAGCAGAACAGAACCGTTCTTCACAACACAGTTTTTCTCCGATATCGCAGAAAAAACCGCGATGTAAGCGGAAACATCGCGGTTTAGCTTTCCTATTCTCAGCCTTGCTTGAAGATTTTATAGGAGGTGTACTGAAAGACGGGATCAATCTCATAGGATTGCCCCTCCATGCCTTCCTCCCGTCTTATATAGCCAGGCAAAATAATTTTCAAGTATGTAGAAGAAAGCGGGTCATCCATCAGCTCGCGAATCGGCAAAAATCGCGCCTCCACAATTTCGCCCTCCTGTGGACGAGGCTCGCCGCTCACGTAATCCATCCAGAAAACGACCATGTTGTCGCTGATCGACTCGCGAATGACGCCCGAGCGGATGCCCGCGATCTGCCGCACGACAGCCTTGACACCCGTTTCTTCCAAAACCTCGCGCGCCGCTGCCTCGTCGACCGTCTCGCCCTCCTGCACGAACCCCGCCGGAAACGACCATTGTCCCTTCAGCCCGCTGTACGCTTTTTTGACTACCAGCGCTTCTTCCCCGCGGATGACGATCCCGCAGGCTCCCAGCCACACTTTTCCTTCGCGCATGCTGCTCGCTTCCTTTCTCTTCCAAGCTTTCTGTCCCACTTTTGATTGTACACGAAACCCCCGGCAATCGCTCGCCGGGGGTACCAGATCAATCGTCGTCGTCATCCAGAAGCCCATTGTCAATCATGTAGCGCAGATTTTCCCGATCCCTCTCCCGGCCCTTTTCCTTGAGCCGATCGATGGCAGGCAGGATGAGAATATCTACCTCACGCTGTACATGCCATGCCAGGTCGTGCCGCCCTTGCTCTTCCAAAAAAGCGCCCACTTCCATCAACGCATTGTACCGCTCCATTTCGTCGCGGGTCATCAGCCCTCTGACTTGAATGCTCGCGTGACGCATCGCTTACAGCTTCACCTTTTTCAGCGCAAGGCCGACGCCGCCGATTTTGTACAGGTAGCGCAGGTCGCTTGCCTTTTTCATCATCGCTGCTGTGCTGCCAAACAGCTTTTTCGAGCCGACCTGGCCGATTCCTTCGCCTTTGCCGAGAGAGGCCAGCGTGCCTTGCAGATGCGGGACGAACTTTTGCGGAAGCTCTCCGCGAATGAGCGCGGCGAGGTTTTCTCCGAGCGTCTCGCCTTCCTGCACGGCGATTTGCGCTGTCGGCGGATACGGACGTCCTTCCTCGTTGAAAATGAGGGCGCAGTCGCCGACGACAAACACATTTTCATAGCCAGGCGCACGCAAGTATTCGTCTACCTTGACGCGGCCGCGCATGACCTCGAAGCCCGCTTTTTCCACGATGCTGTTGCCGCGAACACCCGCTGCCCAGACCACCGTTTTCGATTTGATCTCTTCCCCGGTCGCCAAAAGCACTCCATCCGGCGTGCACTGCTTGATCGGGGTGCCGATTTTGAACTCGATGCCTTTGCGCTCCAGCACGTCCATCGCGTACTGAACCAGCTCGGGATCGAAGCCCGGCAGCGCAGATGGCGCCGCTTCGATGCAATACACCTTGACCAGCTCAGGGTCCACGTCAAACTCCTGGCACAGCTCAGGCAGGCGATCGCCCAACTCTCCGCAAAATTCGATTCCCGTAAAGCCAGCGCCCCCGACCACGAAAGTCAGATAGTCAGTGCGGTGCGGCTCGTTTTTATATTTGGAAAACATGTACTCGATATGCTCGCGAATATGGCGGACGGCGTTGATGCTGCGAATGCTGAAGGCGTGCTCTTTCAGCCCTTCGATGCCAAACGTCTCCGGCTCGCTGCCAAGCCCGATCACGAGGTAATCGTACGTCAGCACGTCGCCGCTTTCCAGCGTGACGCTCTGTTCTTCCGGCTGGATCGACTGGACCGTGCCTTTGACAAACTGCACTTTGTCCTGATTCAAAAGCTTTTCCAGATTGACGCGCGCATGGTCAGCAGAAGCCGTGCCCGCAGCCGGCTCGTGCAGCCAGGTCGTGATGTAATGATAGTTGTGCTTGTTTACGAGCGTAATTTCCGCCTCGTTGTAATTCAGCTTTTTTTGAAGCTGCAACGTGGTCAGCAAACCGCCGTATCCTGCGCCAAGAATGAGGATTTTGGGTGTACTCATCGGTATCCCTTCCATTCATTGTTAATGGTAACCAGAGGAAGTTTGTGCGAAATTTCACGTAGGCTGTTACGTACTAAGATGCCCCAACGAATAAAAAATGACGTATCGAAAATGATTGCCTGTTATGTCCTAAAATCCAACCTGTGAAAAAAAGCACAAACTTGCAAACAACAAATGTGACAATTTCTTTACAGTCACCCTCATCTTATCGGGTGCTACCGTGATTTGCAAGGGTTTTTTGCCCAAGAAGCCGAATTTTCCCTGCTTTTTTTTCTTTCATTTGTTGGGTTATAATGGGTGGGGAGTTCGTTTTTCGACTATTCGGAGGTGCTTTCGATTGAATTTTCTGCAAAAGGACGAGCAAATCTACGACATTACGATCATTGGTGGAGGTCCTGCCGGTTTGTTCACCGCTTTTTACGGCGGCATGCGGCAGGCAAGTGTGAAAATCATTGAGAGCATGCCCCAGCTTGGCGGGCAACTGTCTGCTCTCTATCCGGAAAAATACATTTACGATGTAGCCGGGTTCCCGAAGGTTTTGGCGCAAGATTTAATCAATAATCTGAAGGAGCAGATTTCGCGTTTTCAGCAAACCGTTTGCCTGGAAGAGAAAGTGGAAAACGTAGAGAAAAAAGCGGACGATGTATTTGAAATCACTACGGACAAAGGCGTACACTACTCCAAGTCTGTCATCATCACAGCCGGCGTGGGCGCGTTCGAACCCCGCAGACTGGAACATCCGGATGCCGTCAAATTTGAAAAATCCAATCTGCACTATTTTGTCACCGACCTGAACTCCTTCAAAGGACAGCGCGTCGCCGTCGTTGGCGGCGGAGACTCCGCTCTCGACTGGTCTTTGATGCTCGAACCGATCGCGAAAGAAGTCCACCTCATCCACCGCAGAGACAAGTTCCGCGCCCATGAGCACAGTGTAGAAATGCTCATGGCGTCCAAAGTAAACGTCACGACGCCTTTTGAAATATCCGCCCTTCACGGCGAAGAAAAAATCGAACGGATTACCCTCACGAACTGCACCACGAAAGAAGAGCGCGATCTGGAAGTCGACGCCGTCATCGTCAACTTCGGCTTTATCTCCTCGCTCGGCCCGATCAAAAACTGGGGGCTTGAGCTGGAAAAAGGCTCGATCGTCGTCAATTCCCGCATGGAGTCGAACATTCCTGGCATTTTCGCTGCAGGCGACATCGCCACCTATCCGGGCAAAGTCAAGCTGATTGCCGTCGGCTTCGGCGAGGCTCCTACCGCTGTCAACAACGCGGTGGCCTACTTCAATCCGGACGCCAAATTGCAGCCGGGGCATTCCTCCAGCATGGACAACTTCAAGTCTTGATCGTCCCAAACCGTTATGGCCGTCTTGCCGCGCGCAGGCGGTCACACTGCTTTGCTTTTTTACAATCACCCCGTCCTTGTGCTGCCTGTGCTGTTGCGGCGCAAGGATTTTTTTCGTTACGGCTACGAGCCAAGCGTGCGGGTGTACGCATAGCTGACGGCGTTCTGACACACAGTAGAAAAAGCAAAGCGATACGCATGCGCCTATGTTCTGGAGGGAAAAACCATGGACCACCTCTGCCCGGTTTGCAATGGATTGGCTTCTCTCTCGCAAGCTTGCCAACGCTGCGGCACCCTGCTCGCAGACGCCGGACGCCTGTACGACTACTACGGCGATTACAGCCCTTATCGGGAAATCGACGACGCCAAGCTGGACAACGGCTATCCGGATCGCCGCAACCACCAGTGCCTGCACACAGGCTGGTGCAGCTTTTGCCAGGCCGAACAAACCGTAGCTGTGCAGGAATGGACACCCGACAAGCTATTTTACGAGTAAACGAAAAACACGCAAGCATCCCGTCCCGTCCGCTTACGGATACGGGATGTTTTTCCTGCCTCGCTCCCTCTCCCATTTTTTTCTTCCCTTTTGCCAAATTCACGCTATAATATAAGGAATTATTTGTTAAAGGACGGAATCAACATGTAATGCGCAAACAGTCGACCCCCTGCACCTGTCACCTGGCATCACCTTTGAGGGGAGCGTCTTTTTATGAACAAATTAATCATGATGGTCGGCATTCCCGGCAGCGGCAAAACCCGTGCGGCAGAGCAGATCGCGAAAAAGGAACGGGCAGTGCTCGTCTCCACGGATGCCGTTCGGCTGGAGCTGTTTGGCGACGAAGCGAAGCGGCGCAAAAATCCGCTCGTCTTTCAGGCTGTTTACGCCCGTATCGGGCAGGCGTTTGCTGCGGGAAGCGACGTTGTCTTCGACGCGACGAATGTCGATCGGGACAAGCGGATAGCGGTTCTGGAGCGTTTTGCGCCAGCGATCGCGGAATGCTACTACTTGAATACGCCGTTTGACGTCTGCCTGCAACGAAATCAGGCGCGAAAAAGAAAGCTGGACGCAAGCGTGCTGGAAAAGTACCGCAAAAACCTGCATTTCCCGCTGCACCGGGAAGGCTTTTCCACGGTTCATCTGGTGCACGAGCCTGCTGCTTACGGCATGACCAAAGAAGCTTTTACCGCCTTGCTGCAAAGCGAGCCTGCCTACGACGAGCTGTTCGCTGCCTTGGGCAAGGTCTCGTTTTTTCAGCAAATGAAAGATTTTCCGCAAGACAACCCGCATCATCAGCACACGCTCTGCCGGCACACGTACCACGTCCTCGAGTACGTCAACACCTTTTACGAAGAGGACGACAAGCTGCTGCTGCAAATCGTCGCGCTGTTTCATGACGTGGGAAAATTGTACACAAAAGTGTTCAAGGAAGCGAAAGGCCACTATAGCTACTACGGGCACGAGTACGTCTCCAGCCAAATCGCCGCGCATTTTTTAAAGGAGCTGGGCTTCGCCGACGCGTTCGTCTTCCAGGCTGTCGCGCTGATCGAGATGCACATGAAAATTGCCTACGGCGGCGACGAAGGCGCTTCGGAGATTTACCATCTGGCAGGAGCGGACCTGCTGACGAAGCTGTACTTTTTCAAAGAGGCGGATCACTATGGAAAATAAGCAGACGACCTTTTACCGAAAGTATCCGCGCACCTTTCATCTGCCCTGGTCCAGAAGCAAAACCGACGACGATCGGATTTTGCGCGATACCTCTCACTTTGTCGGCAAAGAAATCGTCGTGACGGAAAAGCTGGACGGAGAAAACACCAGCCTGTACCGCGACTATATGCACGCCCGCTCGATTGACAGCCGCGACCACCCTTCCCGCCATTGGGTCAAAATGCTTCACGGCTCGATCGCCCACCTGCTTCCCCCCGGCTACCGCATCTGCGGGGAAAATGTGTTTGCCAAACATTCGATTGGGTACGCGGAGCTGACGAGCTACTTCTACCTGTTCTCCGTCTGGGATGACCAGAACGTCTGCCTCGGTTGGGACGATACCGTCGAGTGGGCGGAGCTGCTGGGTCTGAAAACGCCGCCTGTCCTCTACCGCGGCCCGTGGGACGAGGAAAAGGTGAAGGCGTGCTACACGCGGCAATCCGTGTTTGGCGGCGAGCAGGAAGGGTACGTCGTGCGGCTCACCTCTTCGTTTGCCTACGCCGATTTCAAATACAGCGCGGCGAAGTTCGTGCGCAAAAATCACGTGCAAACGGATCAGCATTGGATGGCGAAGGCTGTGGAACCGAATATGCTGAAGCTGGAGTAACTGCTGGAGTTGGGGGTATTGGCTGGTGCTGTCGTGAGTGGCTAGCTGGTGCTGTCGCCGTAATTGACTGCTGTTGTCATGACTATTAACCGCTGCTGTCGCCGTAATCGGCTGCTGCTGTTGCATGATTAGCCGCTGCTGTCGCCGCAATTGGCTTTCCTGCTTGGCGGCGGGATGCCGTTTCAGCTCCTTTTCGTTGCCGTACCCAGCCGAAAGACGACACTTTGACGTTGCCCGAACTGGCCCCGCAACAAAAACAGGCGTGCTCGAACCCTCATCCGGTTCGCACGCCTTTTTCTTTTCTCCTGCCTACTTTTTCCTTTGCTCCAGCTTTTTGGCCAAGAGCGCATTTTTTGCTTTCATTTGTTCCAGCATTTGCGGCAGCACCTCTTTGATTTTCGCCGCATCTCCCGATTCAATCGCGGCGTGAAAGGCTTCGTGCGTCATGCGCATTTTTTCCATCCGGGCTTTCCTGGCGTCGCGATCTTCCTTCGCGCCCGGCATCGCCATGTTTTTCTCCTTCCACTGGGCGAGCTGCTGCTCCATTTGCTCGTTGGTGATTTCGCCTTTTTTCACCTGCTCGTTCAGCTTGCTGACGAGCTGCCTGCGCTCCTCGCGCTTCGCCTTCCATTTCGGGTCTTCGCGCAGGGCGGCAAACTCGCTCATCAGCCGCTCCCGCTCCTTGAACACCTCTTGCCACTGGGCCACGCTGTCCGGGGTGTATTTTTCTGCCAAAAGCAGCATGTACATCTTCTGATGAACGCTGCCATGCATGCCGTGGCGCATTTTTTTGTGCATCTGCCCATGCTCGCCATGGTCGTGCGCCATCCGGCTCGCTGGCGTCATCTCTGTGTCGGGCAGCCCCGGCTCCGCCGCCTGTGCGAAGCTCGGCAGGGCCAGCCCCATCGCAATCGTTGCAATCACCATGCTGTTTTTCCACTTGTTCATGCTGCTCTCTCCTTTTCGCTCATCCTTGGCTTGGCATTGCGTTGCGCCAAGGGGTATTTGGTTTTTCGCCTTGCTAGTCGTCAGTTTTTCCATCAGTTGTGGCAGGATTGTCGTGGAATTATGTAAAAATGTGTAATTTCTTTTCGCTGCCCGTCTATAAAGGCCGCAGCCCTGCCCTGTTCAGGCCAAACAGCTTCACCAATCCCATCTGCTCCAGATCATGCCGCGTCTTTTCCGTACCGTGCTCGTAAATCAGCCGATAAATATCCCGCAAGTTGTCATCGTACTCGTCGTTGTCCCGGTCCGGCATGTCGGACCAGAGCGTATGTCCATGCATCCACATCATGAAGTCGCCGTGCATACAGTTGTTGAACAGGTCACGCATCATCCCGACTTCCACATCTGTCGCCTCGATTTCAAAATCGTAAGTGGCGGAGCCTTTTTCATCACGGATCTCGGCAACCGTCGTCCCGGCCTGCAGCGTGACGTAATATTTCTTTTTTTCCAAGGATGTCATCTCCATTCGCGAAAACCGGCTTGAAAACATTTCCTCCTTACCTTGTGCAAAAAGCGCGGAAAACATGTGTTGTCCGGGCTGAGCAGAGGGGGTGTCGCTGCTCTTTCGAGGCGCAAGACGGTCACAGGTGGTCAACCGTTGCCTTCATGCCGCGGAACTTCGATGTCGCTGCTCTTTCGTTTCGCAGCGTTGTCACAATGCGGCCCGGTACTGCGCTTTTTGCAAGCTGGTCGCTGTGCGGCATTTTCTAGCTTTTTCACGCGAGAACACCTGGCCCCGCCACGCTTTTTGGGCTTATGGCAAAGTCCTCACCCTACTTCTACGCACGAAAAAGCCCTCCGCGCAAACGGGGGCTTTTGGTTGTCTGGTCTTCTATTTGTCTTCCTTGCGCAAATTGTGGCCCGTATTTTCTCCGGTCTTGGGCGGCGTGCTGCGCGAGCCTGCCGACGCTTCTGTCGGGCGCTTGTCTTTGTTGTTGTGCTTGGACATGAGGGACCCTCCCTTGTTGTATCATGCTGTGCTACCTGTGTAGTATGCCCCATGTCCCCGCGAAAAAAAGAAAACACCCTGACCCGCGAAAAGCAAGCCAGAGTGTTTGGTTCCGTGTTTATTTGACTACCAGTGTCGCGAGCATTTTACCGTGATCCGGCCCGCAGATGACATTGCAGAAAATTTTATATTCACCAGGCTGATCGACTTTCAACGTTTTGCTGCCGTCTTTTTGAATATCTACGTCCAAACCTTCAATCCCGATTCCGTGAAAGCCTTCGGTCGACTTGAAGTTAATCGTAAACTCTTCGCCTGCTTTTACTTCATAGGTGTCCTGGTTAAACTTCCAGTTGCTAGCTTCGATGTTGATCGCGTTGCCAGTAGTCGCCGTTGCTGGAGCCTCTGTAGTAGAATTGCTATTCGCCGCCTGCTCTTTTTCGCCGCCGCATGCTGTCATCAGCATCGCCGAGAAGGCAACTGCCGAAACCAACAGAGTCCACTTCTTGTTCACAATGACCCCTTCTTTCTACTTGATTCTACACTTCCATCTTACTGGAAAGTAGCTGTCCAAAATCTGGGAATCTGTGACCGAATCGTGACGAATTTGCTACCAATTGTTGAACACTCAAACAGTTTGGCCGTCTGTATTCGCTGGCAGTTGAATCTGGTAAATCTTCGTCGGACGCCCCCGCAGCTTCTCCTGCTTTTTGTACAAAATTTTCGCGACGCCTTTTTCCTCCAGCCGATTCAGGATGCGGTTGGCGCTGCGCACCGTAAGTCCCAGATGGTACGCCAGCTCGTCCGCCGTCAGCTCGTTGCTCTCCGTTTTGGCGAGCACGGCCAAAATTTTTTGCAACTGCAACGTCGACAAGTCCGTCTCTTCGCTCCAGCGCTGGATGTAGTCGGTGATCTGGTTGCGGTATTGCAGGCACGTCTCCTCGCCGAGCGGCCCGATGACCTGGTCGCTGTCCGTCACGACGTACGTGCCGGAAGTTTTGCCTGCTGCCGACATGCTGTTCGCCGATTGGGCATTCATCCTCGCCTTGTACATGCTGTTGCCCACTCCCCAGCCGATGTGCACCGGACACGGCAGCGTCTTTTCCAGATAGGTGAGCAAAAGACAATGAGTGAGGTTGTCCGTCAAGAGCTTCAAGTCTTTGAACGAGCTGATGATTTCGAAGCTCGACGCGGATTTCTGGATGATGAACGGCACTTTTTTCTCGGTGCTGAACTCCAGCAGCGATTTGTGCAGCAGCATTTGCCGCAGCTCCCACTCGTTGAGGCTCTCCTTTTGTGTCTCGACGTTTCCAATCGTAATATGTCCGATCGCGATCCGGCTCTCCGCCAGCTTGATCGCGGAAAGCTCCGTTGCCATCTGCTCAAACTGCGCGGCAACCGACTCCGGCGAAGGAAACACGTACAGATGCGGCACTCCGCGATCGGTCAGCGCCTGCACGATGTTGCTCATCCTCGTCATCGAAAAGTCGATCTTGCCCGCCTGCCACAGCCGCAAATGCTCATCCAGTACCGCTTCGTAAATCTGGTCGTTCACTTCCACCGGTGAGAGCGTGTACGGCATCGAGTCCGCTCCGACGACTTCTTTCAAGCCAAGGAAGTTGTTTTGCGCAAAAACAAAATCAATATACACTCTGGAAAAATCCAGGTCGCGATTGCGCAGGCTAAGCTGGAACAGCTTTTTATAAAATTCCTGCTCGCTGATCTGGAGGGTATATGTCGGGATCGGGAAGCTGCCCCATTCTTGCATGAGGTACGCATACGCAAGCTCGGTCAGGACAAAGCCGTCGACATGCTGCTGGTTTTTCCGGTAGAGGTTCGTCGTTTCATGCAGGCGATGATACGGCAGCATGACCAACTCGCAACTGTCCTGGAGGCGCATGGGCACGGATACCAATTCTTTCAAAGAGTGCTGGGCAATGATCGCACCCAAACGGATCATCAAGATTCCTCCTTTCACTCTTTTGTCATTATAGGAGATTTACGCTCCTTTGAAAATATTTCGAAAAGACTTGCAATAAACAAAACGATGGCGTAAAGTTATTTTCAAAAAAACGTCTATAAAGTGTCTAAAAATAGTTTTCAGAAAGGAGGAACGCGCTCCCCTGTCGCCTGAGACGGTCATGTCCCGCCTTTTGCCCACCCAACAATGAAAACGCTATCAAGGAGGCCTTACGATGAACAACCCGGCTATTGCCAACAGCAAGAACAAGTACCTGGTCCTCGGACTTCTCTGCCTCGCCGCTGATCGCTGACCAAAAAAAAGCGTGAACAAAAGCCCTTGCGCCGCTGCTTTGTCTGGTATTATCCCCTCATGGTAGACAGTGAAAAAAGACCTCATGGTATGATGAGATCAACACTGTTGACCGGAGGGGATTTTCTTATGCCGCCACGTAAAGGGCAAAAACAGCAGCAATATGACGAAG